>NZ_JAUBRO010000133.1:0-1486 GCF_036701945.1 Microcoleus sp. MON1_C1
TCGGTTCGCGCTAAACCATCCCACGGAATTTACAGCCCGCCCGCACCCCATGTGACAGTTGGGGTGCGGAATGTGGGATAGAACCCATTTGAGATCTCAGGAAGCGGCGGCAAGCCGCTTCAAAATTAGCCTGACAAAGCAGAGGTTAATTTTAGTTGTTGCATGAGATAGAGTTAGCTTAAAGTTCTTTACTAGACTGTGGTAGCTGACGGGGTGACCACCCCGCCGAAAGCATTATCTGTAGAGCTTTTGGAGCTTTTGTGGTAAAAAAAGATGGGGTCGTGATTGTGAAAAATCCCCATCTATTAAATATGCTTCCTTCATTTTACCAAATCCACCTACAACAACAGCTAAAAGTCACCGAATATCTGATATCATGTCCGGTCGATTGAGAGTGATATAATAGTGAGGAACACTACCCCCGTCAGATAAAGAATGCCGAAACGAATTGCGATCGCGCCCCATCTGAGTGTAGAAGAACTTGATTGCTCGTTTCCGTGAAGCTAAAACAACCACCCAGGCCCATCATTACCAAATTATTTGGCTCTTAGCTTGCGGCAAAACGAGCGCAGAAGTGATGGCCGTGACAGGTTATAGTCGCGGTTGGATTTACGAATTAGTCCGGGGATACAACCATTTAGGACCTGAATCCCTCGGAGATCAACGTTGCAAAAATACCGATTGTGACCCTCTGCTGAATGATGTGGAACAAGCTCAATTGTGGCAAGTCCTACAGCAGCCACCCCCAGATGGCGGGCTGTGGAATGGTCGTAAAGTAGCCGATTGGATGAGTGAACTCAAGGGTGAAAAAGTCTGTCGTCTGCATAGGGTGGGAATATCTCAAGTCAATGAAGTTTCGATTGAGAGTTCCTCGCCCGGAACATCAGGAATCAGATCTCCTCGAACAAGAGGAATGGAAAAAAAAATCTGGGTCGGTTCGTCAAGAAAATCAAGAAGCAGAACCCTTCAAGCGACGTAGAAGTGTGGTCAATGGACGAACATCGGCTCGGATTGAAACCTGTGTTGAGGCGAGAATGGGTGGATGAGTTTAGTAATGCTACGGCTGTGGTTAACTGGCGGTTTCAATGGTTATGGTTATATGGTTTCGTACATCCGAGTAGCGGAGAAACCTATTGGTGGATACTACCGTTTGTCAATAGCCAGCTTTTCGAGCGAGTTTTAGCAGATTTTGCCCGACATTGGAAAGTAGGCTCGAAAAAAAGAATGGTTTTAGTAGTGGATGGAGCCGGATGGCATTTTAGTGAAAGCGTGAAAATCCCCGACGGCATACATTTATATTGTCTGCCTTCCCACTCACCCGAACTGCAACCTGCTGAAAGACTGTGGCCATTGACAAATGAACCGATAGCCAACCGCTGTTTTAAAAGCTTAGATGAATTAGAAGCTGTTTTATTTGAACGATGTCGAAAACTGTTAAATCTCAAACAGCTAATTAGTGGTTTGACTCATTTCTATTGGTGGCCGG
>NZ_JAUBRO010000134.1:0-1463 GCF_036701945.1 Microcoleus sp. MON1_C1
AAATCAGTTCACTATCTTCTTACACTTTCATTCTGGAAGCTTTATTCTATGCAGCTTCATATTAAATTGGTATTACCCCTAGAAACACCAGTCACCGCACCCCCAGATGCGAGTGTAGTCACCCTCCTAACCAGCTTAGTCGCCGACTTAACCGACAAAGGAATTGCACTAGAAGAAGCCCAATCTTTAGTCAAAGCTGCCCTTTCTCTCCCCGCTGAAGTTGACCTAACTAGCTTAGACCCTATCTTAGCCACCAACAACAACCAACCGGGCGGCGTCCAAGTCTTGTCGGCAATGGTGAAAGTCCAAAACTTCATCACCCAAACTAGCGGTTTGATTAACGGTGCATCCAGTGCAGTCAATACTGATATTGTCAAGGCTGTTGTCAGTTCAATTACAGCTCAAATTCAATCAGGTACAGTCTTAAATCTCAGTAATGCCACAGCCTTAGAACCAATCATTCAACAAGCTGCCGCGAAAATCCAGCAAATAGACCCCAGCTTCAACAGTCAACAATTCAGCCAAATTACATCGCAAGCAGCGACAGTAATGGCAACAGCAAATCAACGCGTTGATAGCGTTGTCTCCAACCCAACAGCAACATCAATCCCTGAATCACTTGCCCGCCTCCAACAAGTAGCCTTGGGCCCAACAACTCAAGACTTCAAAGCAGTTGGTACCGGAAATAAACCAATTTCCCAGGTAGTTGCTGACAATACTGGTACTGCTTTAGATAGCAGAATTGAAGCTGTAGTATTGCCTGCTGGGATTGCCACTCCTGTTGTCAGCGGCGATGCAGATTTGGGCAGCAATTCTCCCAATGCAATTCTGGGTACAAATGGCGACGATATCCTGACGGGCGACAGCGCGAATAATGTGTTGATGGGGATGAGGGGCAATGATTCCCTCGACGGAAGTCTGGGAAATGACACTGTTTTCGGTGGCAAAGGTAGCGATACAATCCTTGGAAGTAGCGGTGATGATGTCTTATTTGGCAACCGTGGTGCTGACATTTTGAATGGCGATGATGGTAATGATATTCTTTACGGAGGTAAGGGAGATGATTTGCTCACGGGCGGTTTGGGAGTTGATAGTTTGATAGGAGGAATGGGAGTAGATAAGTTCTTACTCTCTACCAATTCCGGTACTGATACGATTACTGATTTTGAAGTCGGTAAGGACTTGTTAGTATTGGGTAACGGGTTGAGTTTCTCGCAATTGGCGATTGCTCAAGATAGCGGTGCAACATTAATCCGGTTGGCACAAACAGGGGAGATTTTAGCTTCTCTCGTCGGTGTTTCTGCTAGCACTATTAGTGCGGTTAATTTCGGATTGATTTAAAGGTTCGTAATGAGGACTTTAGTCCTTATTATTCTTCAGTCTCTTATACCAATTTCATAAAGTAGTGCTACAATTAGTATGTATCGTTTTTGTGACCCAGCACCAAAATATAAGGAAGAAAA
>NZ_JAUBRO010000135.1:0-1383 GCF_036701945.1 Microcoleus sp. MON1_C1
TTTTGGCAATTCTCTGTTTATTATGCTTTTTATATTTTATCACATGGGTGTTCACAAATCAATTAGGATTGCTATAGATGAAAGTCTCAGAAGTTGCAGGTAATCGTTCATAATCTTTGCTAAGACGACGACACCAATTGAGCCATCCAAAAGTTCTTTCCACTACCCAACGCTTTGGGAGATGGACAAAACCCTTCTTCTCCAACGGTCTCAACACAATCTCTACAATCCAACGAAATATATCCATTACCCAGCGCCGAAAATCTTCCCCCTTATATCCTCCATCCATCCAAATCGTATGTAATCGCTTGACTTGATTTCCGGTTGCAGACACTCGTTGAAGGACAAGCTTTGCTCCTTGACGTTCGGGGACAGAGGCAGATGTAACCAAAACTCGTAACACGCTTACCTAACAAATCCACAGTCAGATGCCGTTTACGACCATGTATCTGTTTACCTGCGTCATAACCCACGTCTTGGTGAATCATGGTGGCGGTTTCAACTGATTGACTGTCCACTGCCGCCTCCGATGGACTGGGTTCACGTCCGGCAGTCACTCTCACCCATTGGTACAGTTTGTCATGTACTTTCAACCAAGTGCCATCTTTTTGCCACCTGCGGAAATACCCATAGACTGTTGGCCAAGGGGGAAAATCTCCGGGTAATGCCCGCCACGTACATCCTTGACATAAGACGTAGACAATGGGGTTCATCACTGTATATATGGCTGTGGTGCGGGGACGACCACCAGTTTTTGCCGATGGAAACATTTCGGCAATTAATTCCCACTGCTCCAGAGTTAAATCATTAGGATATGCTGCGAGTCATTCGCTCACAAGGTGCTGGTTTTTACCAATCTCAGCATACGCCTTGTGAGTTTTTTTACACCCTACCCCCACTTTTAAAACATCCTCTAACAACAATCTGACAATCTTACAGCCACTCAAAGCTAAGCTTTTGGCCAACGGTGAAGTTTTACTCACCCGCAAATTGATTGAAGCAGTTTGTGAGTTAGCCAAGTATTGGTCGGGTTCCATTACGGTGATGATGGAAGAAACGAAAGAAGACAACGACCAGATAGATTCAAAAAAATTCAAACTTGATGAATTGCCCTTCAAACTGGCTGGGGGGGTGACAACCAGCCTGAAACCTAGAGGTGGTGAGGATTGAGCCAATGTGTGCTAAAAAAAATAGGCAGCATAATTGTTACACGCTTGCCTATCCAAAAAATAATGATACCAACATTTTACCAGACTCATTTAAAAAAACAACTGACGAAAGCTCAGTTTCTTGTAATGACAACTTTACTATAGCAATCCTATATGAATTGTGAAAAGGCATCAAATCTTTTCAAGTTAGGAAAATTGAAAAGATTATATTTAG
>NZ_JAUBRO010000136.1:0-1365 GCF_036701945.1 Microcoleus sp. MON1_C1
TAAATATAATCTTTTCAATTTTCCTAACTTGAAAAGATTTGATGCCTTTTCACAATTCATATAGGATTGCTATATTAAATCAATTCGGATTTTGTTAAAAAGGCTAAAAAATTAGCTAATTGTTGGGTCAGCTAAAATCAGGGATTTGCAGTATAAAGTCAGGCGTTTGCAGTATAAAATCAGGGAGATTACAGGTATTTGCAGGGGGTGCACTTTACCTGCAAATGCCTGTAAATATCCTGCAAATGCCTGCAATTTTATGCCAAATTACTGCTTTTTTGGGTCGAGCGTACATTTGCCTGTTGAGGCAGGTTATGGCTGTTCTTGAGTAGTAGCAAGCAATGGTTTTGTCCGTACAAACCTGACTTTTACACGCAGAAACAAAAACAATGCACCCTTCTGAATGGGGAATCCTAGGTGTCAAGTAGCTTGATTTTTACCCGCTCTTCGGCTGTGCCGATCGCTCACATTGCTCCTGCTGTTGTGGCGGTTTTGTGGAGGTGATCGACGCCGGAAAAGTCACATCCGAAGTTGTGGCAGTTGTGGACTCGACAGAATTTGCAGAGTTCGATCGGCTTATGGCTAGCTGTCCCGCTCTTTGTCTCTGACCCAGCTTTGCCAGTCTACTTTTGAGTTGATCGAGCGTAGCAATATCGTTACTAGCGTCCCCGGCGACGCTGTTACCCATGAACGTGTATCCCAACTCATCCAAACTACCTCATGCCAGACTTAAGAAAAATAAGAGGAACTGGGAGCAAGTCTAATGAACTGGAAAAAGTACGTTGTAGTGTGTGGGTTGCTGCTGACTGTAGGTTGTCTAGGGGAACCGGGTCAGCCAATTTCAATTTCACAAGAGCAATTCGGTGACGATTGGCCCTTAACAGTGCCGCGTGGGAAATTGGATTGTATGTTTACTGGTGACTTTCATGCAGAGAGCGTAGAAGTTATTTATTTTATTGCACCAGATGGCAAAGAATATTTGCTCAAGGGTTCGCCGATGCGCTCAGAAAAAATTCTTCTTCCGATTGATCCCATCCACAAGCCTGACCCCACCAATCCCCGAGCTAAAAAAAATCTTGATGTATTAATTGAGGCAGGATTCCAGGTATGTCCCTACTAGCCAAATTGCCTACCAAAACTATTGGATTAAATAAGCGCCCGCTAGCAATCGCTCGGCGCGCTCAAATCGAACTATAGCAGTCCTAAATCAGTCGCAAAATCGATCGAAACCAGAATTCTTGCAGTGTAAGCATCTTGCTCGCGTATATTTTTTCAAATCATTTAGGATTGCTATAGCAATCCTATATGAATTGTGAAAAGGCATCAAATCTTTTCAAGTTAGGAAAATTGAAAAGATTATATTTA
>NZ_JAUBRO010000137.1:0-1349 GCF_036701945.1 Microcoleus sp. MON1_C1
TTGTTTTAGCTTTTAAACGGAACTTACCCCACACACTAGATCGCGAGAGGTTTTAAACCCCGAGCGCGCGGTCTTTCGGCGTGATATCAATTCCGGTTGCACCGGAATGATATAGCTTTGGTTGTAGGCCAGCAATGGAAACAAGTAATACCAAATCCGGGTTACTTACCCCCTTTATGATGGCGAAAAAAAACTTCACTCGCTTGTGTGATTTTAAAAACCCCAACTAGGGAGAATTTTTTGAAGAAAGCTGTCGCCAATTTCCAGAAATTAGCTGGTTTAACAATTAGTAAACAAGTGAATATATTAGCGCTCCCCAGCCTCGCGCTCGTTGATAGTCCTGTTAGATAAATTCACCGCCCAACCAGCGGTTATCCTTCACAAGGCAAGCAGTTTGGTGGCCACCAATAATAATTGGTCAGATTTTTGAGGGGTTCTGTCATAGTTGCTGATAAAATTTGACAACGTTCTTCGAGAACTGCTTCCAAGTTCACGGGGTGACAACCACGTCAGAACATAGATAGAATCAAGGACATAGCCCTCATACCCCTTTGAAAAAAGGGTAGTTTATTTCGCCTAATTCTCATTAATTCAATCTGGGAGGGTGACAAAGAGGTCTATGAAATAGACTGGATAAGGGTTGCAGCCCGCATACCTTGTTGATAAAAGCGGCGTTTAGAAGGAGTTAACTTCATTAACTGTTCCACCTCCCAAGAATATTGTTCTAGATAATTAACCCACTTTTCTCCATCTAATCCAACACCAAATGTACTCCGTCTGCGATATTTTTTCTTGGGTTCTTTGCGACGAGATACATATTCTTGTACCTGCTTTTTCTTCAGTTCAGTACCTTGAAATATTGCTGAACTGTACGCAAGTGTCATGAGCAGAATCATGTTAATAAGTCTGTTCCCTTTGAGGCTTGTTCCCTGACGGGGTGACAACCCCGTCAAAAGCTTGATAAAATCAAGGACATAGCCCTCAAACCCTTCTGAAAGAATGGGAACTTATTGCGTCTAATTTTCATCAATTCCGCAATAGTTGCATGGCAAAAATCCATCCCTACTACCCACAATTGACCATATAATCCAATCCAAAAACTACTATGACGGCGTTGCGCTCGTTTCCACTCAATCAGGCGACCGATGTATTTCTGAATTCCCATTTGCTTAAACTTACGTCCCTGTAAAATAGCGCAACTGTAAGCCAAAGCTATCAATAAAATTAAAGTTTTTAGGCGGTCGTCACAAGCGTAGCTTTTTTTAAGATTATCTGGGGGGGTAACAACCAGCCTGAAACCCATACCTTTGTAAGGATTGAGCCAATGTGTGCTAAAAAAAAATAGGCAG
>NZ_JAUBRO010000138.1:0-1345 GCF_036701945.1 Microcoleus sp. MON1_C1
TGAGGGTTCTCACCCAGTTCGACCGCTGCCAGGGGGTTTGAAAACTCTCGCGATCAAGCGTGAGGGGTAAGTTCCGTCTAACCCTGGACAACAACGCAAAAGAGGACACGGCCATGCCATTTCCCTACCCAAAAAATAGCGACTAAATTGTTTAACAATTACAAAAAAAAGGACACAGTATTACTGTGTCCTTACCTATTTATTGTAGGAACACGGCTTGCCGTGTCCCTAACCGTACCGCCGATATCCCGATTAGGATTCTTGCCGTTTAAAACAAGAACAATTCAGAATTACCGGTCGGTCCCAAATTGACATCGACAGTGGCAAACAAACTGTTACCACCAACCGTAGAACCGTTGCTATCGTAATACAGTTTAGTAGACAAACCGTCGTAGATAGCCATGATGGACGGCCCGGTTAAAGTTGCTTCCAGCGCAGTTACACCACCTGTACTCGTGTAAGCGTAGAAACTCGAAGCCAAAGACCCTCCGGTGGTAAACGCTGCAAAACCAGTTTTGTCGAGGTTAATTACATCATCAGCAACGCTGTAATTGGTAATGAAATCCCCGCCGTCAGCAGTAGTTCCGCTGAACACAAACACATCCAAACCAGCACCGCCGTTGAGAACATTGGTTCCTACACCGCCGATTAAAGTGTCATTCCCGATGCCGCCGTTGAGAGTATCGCTACCGCCACCGCCGAAGAGGCTGTCATTACCATCGTCGCCGGAAATGCTGTCGTTACCCAAACCGCCGTCGAAAATGTCGGCACCAGAACCGCCGCTGAAGATGTCAGCAAACTGAGTACCAGTGACGCTGTTAGCACTCGCATCTCCGGTAAATAACACAGGAGAGGTGAAGTTGTAACCGCCAGCACCAGAACCGAAATTGTTAAAGGCGATCGGGAAAGTGTTCCCAGCCGCAGTTAAATCGGCAACGCTGCCTGAGCTAGTAGTAGTACCACCGGCAGAAGGTGCGATCGTACCTGTAAATACAAAGTCCGCCGTTCCCAGATTGCTAGCAGCAGTACCCAAATTAGCAATTAAGGTAGAACCACCCGCTGCGGTACCGTTCGAGTCAAAATATAACACAGTCTCGTTCGACGCATTCGTAAAGGCGAAGAAACCAGCAGTTGTAGAATTCCCCAGGGCTTTAGCTTGTGCAGCTTCCAAAGAGGCATAACTGCCGCCTGTGAAAATTACTAACTCTTTGCCAGTAATGTCAGGATTTGAACCCGTCACAGCGTCAAAGTTAGTCGTAGTCAAATTACCGAAAGCGCTCGCGGTAAACTGGAATTTGTCAGTTCCAGAGGTAAAGTCAGTAATCGTATCGCCGCCTTCGCCTGC
>NZ_JAUBRO010000139.1:0-1297 GCF_036701945.1 Microcoleus sp. MON1_C1
GTATCGGCTCAATAAGTAGGGGGAGCAGTTATTCTAGTTGCCAAGACAAGCCCAAGGGATGAAGAGAAGATGTTTCGCGAATAATAGTGGAGAGAGAGGGAATGATTCCAAGTTGAGAAATTCGGTCACGGACATAATCAAAAAAACTGATTCCCAACTGACGAGTAGTGGCAACAAGAGACATAAAAGTATCCCAGGCCTGAGTACCCTCAATCGTCTGAGTTGCATAGCTAATATTACGTCGCTGCACCATAGTTCTGGCAGCTAACTCAGCCGGATTATTGTGCAAGGGTAATTCAGGATGCTCTAAAACCATGAGCAACTCCGATACTTTTGTCGCAGTTAATTGTTTGCGTTCATCTAACAATTTATAACCGCTTGGAGTTGTAAAAAGCCGCCAAAATTTAGACTTTAATTGGTGTGCATATTCTGCACTAGGAGCATCTTTGTAAGCTAATAATTCCCGATAATAATCCCAAAAATCTTCGATAAATTTCCCTAAGATTACTTGATGACAAGGGAATACCGGGCTTAACTTCTTGTAATGCCTTCCCTCATGCACCCAACATAACGCTCTATCCGCAGTGATTAACTTGAATTGCGGAGCATCATCACAACAAAGAGTTTGTACGACGGGACAATCGGTTTGCTGATGATAGAAAGCAATAGCTGCTGATTCCTTAATCCTGGTCAGTTGTTGAGAACCCAGTTTGGGTACATAATTATTGAGTAGGTGATTAAACTGTGCTTCACTCAACACTGTTTCTTGAGGTAATAGTTTGAGAGCTTTTTGCCATTTGGTTGGGATTTTGAAGTCCTGAATTAGTGAGAATGTCAGTGGATTCAGAATATATTTGAGTTCTTGTCCCGGCTGTAATCCTTTCAGTACCGTCAGTCGGTCTTTATTGGCTGTCGTAAAGTAGACTGTATATAAAGGGTTGCAGATGACATTGGTGGTATAGTTTACTCCACCTACACGCGCACCAGTTTGGTCGAAGTGTTGCCAAGGACTACTCGCTAGTCCTGAATCATAAACTTCTTTTTTCTCGGTTTCAAAACCTGAGTGGTTTTTGATTAATAGGTTGGATAAATAACCGGCTGACATGGAAATGCCTAAATCGGCTAAAAAATCTAGTAGTTTGCCTTGCGTCATATTGCCACCATAGTACAAACCGATCATTAGGGCTTTTATTCCTGGTCCAAATTCTCCTTCGTAGCCCAATGGTAATTCTGCTACATAAGTTTTCCCAATTGAAGGTGAGTAATATTTCTGTTTACGGAATAATATATTGTCGGT
>NZ_JAUBRO010000140.1:0-1297 GCF_036701945.1 Microcoleus sp. MON1_C1
CTTCCCTTTCATTTATTATCAAACTTTCCTATTTTACCATAGAAATTTATATTTACATCTCAAATGGAATTGCTATATATGTGCAACGCCTCAAAAGCAGTTTTCTATCCCGCTTCCCAGCTACCTCGCTCACCCACTAATAACTGCTGTATTATTTCTGCCAGCCTCCCCTAGTCTTTTATTCAGAAGCTCAACTAAAGATACCAGTCATCAAGAATATCTATATAAGCAAGAACAGGATCTCGGTATTTCCAATGGTTACGGAGTATTTGCTGTAAGAGTTTTCTGTCTAAAGCTGCATAAGCAGCATCCAGTAACTCAAAAGCATGGTGATTCCATTCCTCAGTGTTTAGTGCCCACAAATCTTTACCAAATTTAAGCGCGGTACCAGGAAACCCTGCATTCAAAGCCTCCTTAGCCTCATTAAGTTTTTCACTTTTGAGATGCCCTGAAAGTGGGCGATAGAGCTCCTCAGGAATTACAATTCCCATTTCATCCCAGGTTTCGGCAGTTATTATTCGCTCTTGCTCTGTTGTTGTCAAATCATATTTGTTACTGTATTGCTGTAATTCTTCGCTAAGTTGATTCAATTTACTCATTCGTTCTCTTGCATCATCAGAATCTTCTAGACCATATTGGATGTCTTGCAATATATCTTCATGTACCATCTCCAAAGCGTTCTGTACTGCATCAAATAGAGTAGTTCCATCTTGGGAGAGAGCATAAGCATCGTTTTGGTAGTAATGACTAACACAACTGGGAAGAGAATTGGGATCATCAAAATAATAGCCCCAGTGCAGCCCATCTACGTGACCTTGCAAAACAGTGAAGAATTCCGGTGGATCTCGATAGTAACGCCAATGCAGATCGAAGCTCAATTTAGGCTCCTTGCCGTCGAACCTTCCACCAAGAAACTCGAAGGGACCAACTAAGTTGATATCAAGAGGCTCAATCAACGCCTCCAGAGGATTCTCAGGGTTTAAGTGACAAGCGAATTCCCAGAATTGAAAAAAGTCCTCTGGAAAAGCTATACTGTAGCGTTCTTGTAGTGCTTTTTTGCGTTGTTCCATATGACCAATGACTAATGAGCAGCTCAAAAACTAAAGACGGCCTGAATTATTCCGACGTAGATAGTATCGTTGCAACTATTGTGTTCCGGATTGATAATCACCAAGATACCTGAAGTTATGCCGATATTATCAGTGGCAGGAAAAGTAAAAGGGGAGCGTGTCACTTTTGCAATAAGTATAAATGCTTAAAAAAAGCAGAATAGTAGCTTTGAGCTATTGTTGAGCAA
>NZ_JAUBRO010000021.1:0-121394 GCF_036701945.1 Microcoleus sp. MON1_C1
GTCAAACAAATCTCCAATTTGACTGACGAGCGCTTAGAAATTCTCAGCTTTTTCCCAAATACCTGCCGCAGTTATTATCTACTAGATTGAGAGATATTAATAACACTATCTCGCCGAATTACTTAGGAAATCAGAGTATTATTTTGCTTTAGGCCTCGCCATCGGGCGAGAGCATAACCATGCAAGATTGCTCTATTTATCTGTAGGTGCTTTCGTCAAGTTGCTTCTAAATTCAATGGTATTTTTGTTCTCCTGATTCATCCTCTAGTTGCGACACGTAACTAGCTGATGATTTTGTTTAATACTCCAGGAAAATAAACAAGCTATTTTCTCTGGCAGGGCGATTTTTAAGTATTTATACTGTATCGATCGGTTCGCGCTAAACCATCCCACGGAATTTACAGCCCGCCCGCACCCCATGTGACAGTTGGGGTGCGGAATGTGGGTTACAAGAAATCAACTCTTATGTTGAACAGGCATCTTGCCTGTTGCTAATTATTCCAGGAGTTCTACAGTGCCGAGATACCCGTCTACTCGGACTTTTTGACCGTCCCGCAAGCGAGTTGTCGCTTCAGAAATATTCATGACTGCGGGAATTTTGTACTCGCGAGCGATTATTGCTCCGTGAGATAGTTGGCCGCCAACTTCGGCGATAATTGCTCTTGCTCCTAATAGCAGCGGTGCCCAACCTGCATCGGTGTATGGGACTACTGCGATCGCATTTTCTCCTAAATCTGTGCTCGCGGTGCGGCAAATCTTGACAAAGCCTTCGACACGACCAATACTTGCTGGAATTCCCTGGATGATATTAGTTGCGGACGTGGTAAATTCGATCGACCTTTTCTGAGAATTTGGCAGCAAATTGCCGTAGACGACAGGGGGAATCGGACGATCGCGATCGGCTAAGAGGCGATCGCGCCTTGCCGTAATTGTATCCTTAAACGAAACACTCGCCCCGCTGCGAATCCATTGCTGAATTTCCCCAAATTCCAGATAAAAAATATCCCCGCTTTCCTGAAACACCTGCATTGCCAATCCGCAAGCTTCTATCTCCAAAAAAGTCCAGCGTAAATGAGCCAACAACCGCGCGTAAATTTCGCTAATTTCGTTTTTGACGCTCGCTCTTTCCTGACATTTATCTAGTCGCCACTTCTGCCCAAAACTCAAGCCTAATTTCCGCTTTTCGACTAAATTAATTTCGGCTTTTTGAGCCATACTTATTAGCAGTTTTTGGTAAACTTCCGGTTGTTCTCGCCAAGTAGGAACAGCGATATCCGTTCCCACTTCGCTCAAATATCCGTAAATATTAAGCCACTTTTCAAATTCTGCTTGTAAAGCCGGAGTTTCAGAAAATGTCTGTGCTAAATGTGCGACTGAAACAGTTTCGTCAGACTGCGAAACAGCAGCTTGGCGCAATTTTTGAGCCAACTGCTGTAAAGCTCGCACAGAAGAAATTTCAGGAGCGCTGTCATTAGCCAGCCAGTCATCATTAACGCGAAAAATTGCCTTGCGAATAGCCAGCCCGATCGGCCCTAATATATTGTAGTAAGTAATCGGTTTCAGCCACTTCTGAATTTGCTCGGCTTTCTCCAACAATTCCGACAAATATTGATACTCGGGCATTGGGCATTGGGCATTGGGCATTAATATTTCTTCTTCGCTCGAACCTCTTCCTTCTTCCTTCTTCCCTCTTCCTTCTTCCTTCTCCAGACTTTGCAGTGCGGGGAGGAAAATAGAAGTGCGATCGCGTTTAAATTCTGCATTCAGCGCCCTCTCCCGCTGCACCAGACGCCACAAACCGGGCAAAGAAGGCAAAATCTTCCCCAAAGGCGGCTTGCCCATCTTTTGCCCTCTGAGCAAAAATTCCAAACCCTGCTCTGGCAATCCCATCATCCGAAAAATTTCGCCCAACAAAGTCGCATTAAAATAGGCGTGTGAACCCAGCAAAGTTGCCGTTTCATTAAAGTTTAAGCCGATCGCGCGATCGCCCAAAACCACCTGAAAAATCTCTCCCCAAACCCCGCAAGTAAGCGGTCGATTAATCGACCAAGTTAGCGGGCGAATTGCACCGGGAATCACTTCGGCTGCAATAGTGCGCGTCCAAAACGGCTGTAAATTTGTAATCGGCCTGCTTTGCAAAATCCAAACTTTTTCCCCGTCCCAACTCCACTCAATATCCTGCGGGATGCCGTGAAAAAAAGCTTCGATTGCTTGCGATTGTTTCACCAATTTTGCTATAATCGATTTATCAATAATAGAATTATTTTCAAATTCACTTAAACTTTCTTCTAATGATTCAGGTGTACTAAAATCTATTTCTAAATGAACCGGAGTAACTTGTCCGCCGACAACTGATTCAGCCCCTCCCGGTAAAGCTTCAATAATTATCTGGGAACCGCCATCTAAAGGATTGCGGCTGAACATGACTCCCGCAATTTGGCTGTCAATGTAAGGCTGAATCAATACAGCCATTTGGGTATCGGGAAGTTGTCGCTGGCGGCGGTAAGCCAAAGCTTCGGAAGTCCAATAAGACTGGCTGCAGCGATTAATTGCATCGAGCAATTCTGCTTCGGTGAAAACCGGGCCAATAGTTTGATATTGTCCGGCGGCAGAACTCGTCTCGCCATCTTCTCCCGCAGCAGAAGAACGCACAATCATTCGATTTTGGATTTTGGATTTTAGATTTTGGATTACAGAATTACTGATTAACAGTCGCTCGCCATTTTCCTCATCCCCTCTTCCTTCTTCCTTCTTCCCTCTTCCTTCTTCCTTCTCCCCTCTTCCTTCTTCCTTCGATGACAATATAAAACCAGCAGGTACGTTAAAACCCGCGCGTTTCAGTTGAGACAATTTAGCAGCTTTATCGCCGCAGATTGCAGCATCTAACGAGTCATCAAGAGAAAACAATTGTTCTGATTTAGATAAAGCCATATCATCCCCCTGACTGAAATTAATTGCTGCTAACAACAAAGCTAATCCTGCTGCTGCTAAAAATTCAGGCATTGATTGTCGCCACACCCAAACCCAGATTGGCGTGCACAGACACCCGCAACGGGAAGCAAAGAGTCTCGCCCGATCGCCCTCACCCCACCACCGCTGTGCCAAACCCCACGCCAGCAGCCCCCAAATGCCCGATGATACAGCCACCGGCGGCGAAAATACCAAAAGACCCCAAACAGCGTTGGTCACGCCTCCACCTCGGGCGATCGCATATCTGCCCGCAACTAGAGGAATTAACAGGGCGATCGCCATCGCAGGTGCATCCGGGAAGCAAAATCGCCCCGCCAAAACTGGCACAACACCCCGGGCAATTTCTACCAACACCGCAGCAATTCCCGCTAATTTCCCCCCGTGAATGAAAGCTGCAGACACCCCCACATTCCCCGTGCCCAGCGCCCTCAAATCTCGGCGGCCAAACACTCGCACCGCCCATCCCGTTAGCGGTAAAGCACCCAGGCTGAAACTAGCAGTCAACAGCAATGCTATTGTCGGCAACGGCATAAAATCAGCTCTCCTATTTTCAAGCTCTAAACATTATGACGGCAATTCTGTCAATTTTTCTGTCTTCCGATATATCAACCAAACGTCCTTAGCACTTAAGATAATGTAAAAGTAGAGTAGATAAGGATTTAGCCTAATGATAGGTATCAGCTTGACCACTCCCATAGCAGTTGTTGCACCCATCCGGCGAGTAATGATTGAGCTGCTGATGCAGCAGCCAGTGCCGGAATCAAGTGTCAGCTTGAGCACTCCAATATTAGTTCTTGTTGCTGGCTTTATTGCTGCAGCTACGATCGGCTCTGTCGCCTGGTACAACTCCAAGCGTCCCCCCGGTTGGGAAGCCAAAGAACGCCCTGATTTTGTACCCAAAGTTGATAAAGATGATTTGATTGCTGAGGTTTCTGATTCAAAGAAAAAATAGAACAAAGCTGTTTGAGATCAAAAAAAGCTTTGAGAGGAATAGAAATTACCCTTGCATATCTATCCGGTAGGGTGCGCCTCGGCGCGCCTTACGCTGCTATATAAAAGCTTTGAGTGAACAGTTTTAATAGACCGAAAGCACTAATGTCAATACAGCGATCGCTCATCCCGCGCTCGATCCCTTTATTGACCTTGATGGAAGAGATCATTAGATAGATTTAATCATAGAAATTTAGACCTTGACTATAGCTTTAGAGTTCTCAGGAGATTCAGGCTCTTTTGGGAAGTGGCCTTTGAGACATCTCACCACCTATTCGTAAATTTGGCTGCTAAGGCGATCGCCCCGACGATTATTTTCCCGTTTAATGTCTTGACACTCCCCGGCGTTTACGCACGGGGATTCTTTAATCTACGAGCCAATTTGCTGAGGCAGGACTTCTCCAACCACAGTAGAGATTGATTCTCCTAAAGCGTTGCTTGGCTCAAGACCAAAGGTTCCGGTATGCCCTACCGTACCCAATCCTCGACTGAGGATATTTCTAGCTGCATTAAAATCTCTATCCAAAACGCAGCCACACTTACAGGCGTGAGTCCTTGTGGATAGTGTTTTTTTGACTGTTACCCCGCAGCTAGAGCATTCTTGGCTGGTGTATTGGGAATTCACCGCAACCGTAATCTTGTCAAATACTTTACCAAAGTATTCAAGCCAAACACGGAATTGATACCAAGATGCGTCGTTAATGGACTTAGCCAGACAGTGATTCTTCACCATGTTTTTGATTCTCAAATCTTCGTAAACGACTACATCGTTGGATGAGATTACGCACCTTGCAAGTTTTATTGCATGGTCTTTACGCTGTCTACTTATTTTGAGATGGCGCTTGCCTAGAATCTGCCTAGCTTTGAGCCTGTTTTTTAAACCTCTTACTTTTCTTGATACGCGACGCCCTGAACGTTTGAGGACTTTTTCACCTTTTTTTAGAAACCTCGGGTTTTCAACCGTAGTTCCGTTCGAGTCGGTGTAATATTCCTTTAATCCCACGTCTAATCCGATCGCCGTACCAGAAGGTTCTGTATTTTCCTTTCTATCGACATCCACGCAGAATTGGACGTACACGCCATCAGCACGTTTTACCAATCTCACCCGTTTTATTTGGTTGATTTGGTAGAAGTGCAAGTCGCGTGTACCTTTTAGTTTTAACCGTCCAATCCCTTTTTTGTCTGTAAAGTTGATTGATTTCCGATCGTCGGCAAGTTTCCATCCAGTTGATTTATACTCAACCGATCGGCAATCTTTTTGAAACTGCGGATACCCTTTTTTGCCAGGAACACCCTTTTTGCAGTTATCGTAAAATCTGGAGATAGCAGACCACGCTCGTTCGGCACTAGCTTGTCGAGCCATTGAGTTGAGTTCGTCGGCAAACGAAAAATCGCGAGCCAGTACAGCGCAATATTTGTTCAAATCGTATTTATCCACTTTTTTGTTATCCATCCAATAGCGCAAACAGCTATTGCGGACAAACTTTGCGGTACGAATTGCTTCCTCTACTGCTTTGAACTGGTTTGATTTTCCGTAGGCTTTAAACTCAAAGACTAGCATGGTTTTACCTCCTACCTTATACTATACGATTTAGCATAGGATGTTTAGTGAGTCATTAAAACTTTAGAATTAAAGCCGTCCTAGAAGGACGGGGTTTTAGACCCAATTCTCTGATAAGTTTGTTTTTTCGACGTATGGGCGATCGCTCTAAACCAATGCCGCTGCTTGAGGCTGTGACTTTTTTTCTACACCTAATTCCGTCCGCTTCAAAACCAACAGCGTAATATCATCAAACACTTTTTGACGGCCTATATGATGCCGTACATCGTCAATCACCGCTTGCTTGATTTCCCCAGCCGATAAATGCCAGTTTTGGCTAATGACTTCACACATCGGCTCAACGCCATACTGTTTTTTGTTAATGTCTTTTGCTTCGGTAATACCATCGGTATATAGCACTATACCATCTCCTAACTGTAGCTCCATTGAAATATGACTGATGAACTCAGCAATGTCATCGTCAAGAGCAATCGGAAAACCTAAATCCATCGTGTCGATACGCTCAACCTGTCCTCCTTGGCGCACAATGATTGTTTCTTCATGCTGACCGCTAATGCTGACCCGTCCTTGGGAATAATTTAAAATCGCTAGGGTGAGACTTTTCTCAGATTTCATGCGCTGCACGTTTTTATACAGGGTGCGGTTGAGCGCATCTAAAAACCGAACCGGATCAGTTTCACGGATTTCCTTGAGGGTACGGACTGCCGTTTGCGCCATCAGCATCAAGATACCGCTTTCGAGTCCATGTCCAGTGACATCGCCGATGCCAAGAGTAACAACGCCATCGGTGTTTAAAACATCATAATAGTCGCCGCCGACTTCATCGGCAGCCTCCATGTATGCGGCAATATCGAGTCCTTCAATTTTCAGTTCCTCAGCATTGGGCAGAATCATTTGCTGCATTTGACGCACGATATCCAATTCAGCACCCATGCGAAGATTGTCTTCCTTTAGTCTCTCGTTGAGGGCAAGGATTTCGCCGTTGGCAGTTGCTAGTTCAGTCGTGCGTTCTTTGACTTTATCTTCGAGTGTTTCAAACGATTCCTTCAGTTGCCCTGCCATGCTGTCGAAGGAACGTTCCAGCGTATCAATTTCCTCAATTTCAATAAAGTCAGTGGTGCCTACTCGCTTATCGAGGTTACCAGCAGCAATTTGTTCAGCAGCTTTAGTAATTCGGAGAACGGGACGGGTAATCGAGCGAGCCGTCAGGATACCGATCGCAATTGTCAAAATCAGAGTCGCTAAACAGAGCAGGATTGTAGTACGAGTATTAGCATTGATTTGTGACATAAAGTCCGATTCTCGAACCGTAGTCACTATCACCCAATTCAGACCAAACTCATCTTGCCAAGGTTCAACCAAAACAAATTGGCGTTCCCCCTTAATCTTAAAGTCTAGTTGTTGGAGCTTTGTAATCTGGTTGAGATCGCCAAAATGCTCTGACAAATACTGTGTACTTGCCCGGATCAAAGGATCCCTGCTGGTTGATGCTGCTAATCTTTCGGCTTTACCATTCTTGACTGTGTAGATAGGGGAGTTCGTTGAACTAGCAACCAGCAGTCCTTCACGATCCATGATAAACACTCCTCCCGAAGGACTAATTTTGATTTGATTCAAAAAGTTACTGATCTGAGAAATAACCAAATCAGTTTCTAGAACACCTACAAAATTGCCTGCTTTATCACGATAGGGCTGGACAGCCGGAATTCCTAACCGTACTGCTGAGTTGGAAGAAAACTGATAGATTTTACCCCAAGTCGGTTTATTGGCTTCCTTAGCCGCTCGGTACCAGGGGCGGCGGGTGGGGAGGTAGTTTTTTGAAGCACCGATCTGCTTATCAATTAGATTTCCCTGTTTGTCAAGCAGATAAACTAGCTTATTGACACCCGTACTTTTATCCTTAACTTCTACAGAAAATTTGCCACCCTCTAGTCGTTCAACACCGATAAATTTTTCCTGCTCATTACCAAACCCAATGTAACTGATGGTTTCAAACTGTTGAAGGAGTCTCCAAAAATACTGCCTTGAGGCAGAAAAATTATTGACATCCAATAAGCCTATCTGAATGAGATCATAATTAATTTGATTAACTCGCTGAGGCATTTTCAGGTAAGTCTCAAGGTGGTGATTAACTCGATTGTTGACTTCCTTTTGCAGTTGGTTTGCCAGATCATTGATTGCTCTTTGTCCGCTTCTAAAGGAGAGATAACCTACTAACCCAACAGCCGCTACAATTTGCAAAACGAAGGGAACGACGAGGGCTGTACGGAGACGCAATTTACGAGAAGTATTTTTCAAAGATTTCACGGGAATAGCGGTTAACTAAGAATAATTTACCCTTTCAGCATCGCTTCCAGTTGTTGCGGGGCGTTATTAGGAGTTTCTACCTATTCCTTCAAAACCCGCAGTGTAATATTATCACTGACTTAGCGGGACAAAAACTGCGTTTTAAGCCCAAACAAAGCCTAAACAGGCTTTATATGAAGGTGTAGACATCCCTGTTTTATTGTACCCAGCAGATTTGTGGGATTTGCTCTCAGCAGTTTACAGACAATATGCCCTGTACTATACAACTTTTTAGGCCGCCTATGAAAAATTTTTCCCTCGCCAGCGATACCAATCTGGCGGGAGAGATAGGGGCAAAACTTCTGATATACCAAGATTCAATAACACCCTGATGCCAGGGAAATCTCGCTATTGTAATAAAAACTCTATCATTTTATTATAAAATGCTCTCCAATCAGGTGGGAGCTATCTGGTATTTTATCGAGCATTACAAGGCTTCTTGACACCTAAAAGTGTTAAAGATTTTTCCTTGCTATGCACAAGAACCCAAAAATTTAAGTTTGGTAACGGAACTTTCCGTGGCCTCTTCAGCTAATTCAACCCGAACAAATGTCGAATTTAGGACAGTTGGTGGCAGGAGTGGCTCACGAAATGAACAACCCCGTAATTTTTATTTACGGCCAAATAGTTCATGTTAATCAAAATGTTTTAGATTTATTCAACCTGATTGAAATTTACCAGACCTACTCTCCAGAATTCGCAGCCTAAATCTCATAAAATGTAAAACATATTGAGCTAGATTTTATTAAAAATGCAGAAATAGCGTAAATCCTGCTGAGCAGATAGCAGGTCTAAAAGCGTTTATCTAGTTTCAAGAAATTATATTATTTATGTAGGGGCTAATTTCAGACAGCCCCTACATCATCTTTGCTCCGACTGGCTTATTTTTGCAGCGGATTGAGTTTCGTAACTGAGCTTTCCTTAGCATCTTCAGCGCTATCTTTCACGAAAGCAGAAGCATCCTGAAAGGCGGCGCCTACTCTCTCTAAAAGTTTGGCATCGGGATCGCTGCGGTCGAATACGGGTTGAGCCTTAGCCGGCTGTCCGTCTGGCGTGTCTAACAGAGTTTTATCTCCGCCGAGTTCGAGGTCGAACTTGTCAGTTTCCATCGGTGCAGAACCCGGATAAAGCAGCTTTGAGGAATTAGATTCCCCGGTAGTCGCGGCCAGGAGACGATCGCCCACGATCGACAAATCAGCCCGATTCTTTTCTGCTTTAGCAGGCGATTGATTGACTTTAGGGTCGGTAGACATTTGATAATTCGTGTATCCATCTCCACCGCCCTTGTGGGGGTTATTCATTCCTCCCATTTGAACGGGAGGATTCTCAGGCCGAGCACCTCGAACATCGCCGGCATTGCAAGCGGTGCTGGTAAACAGCAGCACACCTGCCATCAATACAGTCAAAAATTGACCGATACGCACTCTTTTAAAAAAAGCAGTTACTGTGTTCACAAAATTTTTCCAATTCTTTACTACTACTTGTCAAGAGTAAAAATAAACTCCCCATACCTGCCTCTAACGGCGGTGATATTTTGCCGCATATTGCTATCTATTTTTTTCTAACCTTAGAGGGATTTAAAAAGTGCGATTACCTTCGAGAGATTATTTTTGGTAGGACTAACACGCCGATATCTAGAAACCCGGTTTTTTTACCGGGTTTCTAGATAAAGTTCGGTTGAGAAACTCGCGTACCCGACGGAGAAGAAAAGGGGGGAGGTAGTTTCAAAGCGTAGTCTTCGGGTGCGTGCGTTCCAATAATTGCTCACAAAAGCTTTTTTGTTTTTGACCGCGCCCAAAAACGGATACTTGCGAACGACTCCTGGCGTGGAGTTATACTAATTTTAGACTATTGTTCAAACACCCAGATTCATCTGTGGAGTAAATCTAACATCTAACATCTCAAATCCACTGACGCACCCTACCAGCTACTAACCTCAGAACGCTACTGCTAATCTGGGAATTTTTCGACTTTCGCTTCAGCTTCCAAAGTCAGCACACCAGCTTCCACATTTAGCTGTTGGACCCGCAGGGACATTCCCTCAAGTTCAAAATTTCGCAAGTTTAAAACTTCACCAGCTTTCTCGGCCAAAGCTTGAGTTAACTCCGGCGAAAATTCCTTGTTTTCGGGATACTCGACATCCTGAAGAGAAATTGCCCAACCGCCTGCTGCGATCTGAGGTTTGGAGGTAAATTGAATTTTTTCCGTGGAGGCAGTTTCCCGCACCAATACCTCAGCATTTAAAGCGATTTTTCCGGTTAGCAATTGGCACTCAATAGTTTTAACGTCTATTGTCTGCTGTTGTCCGTCAACAGTAACTTTTAAGTTTTTCAGTTTCCTGCTAATGTATTCGGAATTAAAAGCGCGGTTGATATCGCTTTCTGTTAAAACGGCGCGCGCGCCACCGAAGGCAGGCCCGTTCAGTTCAATTTTGCCAAACATAGCGGTGAGGGGATTGACTGCAATATCCTTGACGTGAATTTGCAATTCTTCCACGCGCAAATCTTGTTGCATTACCAATCCTTTGCCCTCAACGGCAACGGCCTCTACTTCTCCCTGGGCTAGCTGGAGCGGATCGGTGTTAACTGTGACAGACAAAGTTTCGGATTCGTCTAATTTGCTCGCAATAGCAATCTCGGCCACTTTGTCGATCGCCTGTTCCCCTAAACTTCTATTTTGTTGAAGCACGCTCAGAATTCCTAATAATATTGTTTTAAAAATAGTAGTTAATACCTAAGTCATTTACCGTCTTCCTCTCGGCCGGTTTCTCGTCTGAAAAAAACTCAGCCAAAGACAGAGGGTTTCCAGAAAATTACTAAAATTAATCAGGTGCTCTTCGGCGCACTCTACATTGACTCGGTTGCGAAGCGGTGAAAAGTCAAAAACTCGCATTTTTGCCCAAAGTCTTTTCTAGAAGTTCAATCGCCCGCTACAATAAGTAAGAGCCGGCACCGCTTTTTGCAATGAATCCAGAATCAACTCTCGCTAGACTACAAGCTACGCTTCCCGATGGAAAACTGCCTTCTAGCTACGGGGTATACTTCAAAAACACCCTTGTAGCCCTATGTCACGCCCTAGAAGACCACATTTTGCAAACCAGTGGCGGGGACAAGAGCGAACTCCAACCCTTAGTTTTGGTAACGTTTCAGCAGGGTAAATGGTATTTACAGGAAGCCGATCGCTACCTAGATATTGCTAATGCCTCTCGGCACGTTGTCATAGGTGCAGTAGCCGACAGCGGTTTCGCTACTCACAAAACCGGGCAATTAGAAAATGTATCTTTAATAAATCTCGATGAGAACGACCCCATAATTGAAGAATGGAATTTAATCATCGTCGCCCCGACATACAAAGCAATGGTGCTTTGCCGCGAACTTTCAGCCCAGGAATACTTGCCCGAGGGCAAGCCTGAAGTAGATACAGAAAGAAAGTTCTACGGTTTGTGGTCGTTTGACCAGTCTTTGGTGTCGGCTGCTGCAGAAATTTTTATAGAACAGACGCGACATTACAACTCTCCCCTGGCCGACAGTTTGCTGGAAATGTACCACGAAATCCTGGCTACCATTGGCCCGCCCTTGGCAGACATTAGTGGCGTGGTATCGCGGATAGTCACTTACCTGCAAAGTTCTCAGCAGCAAATGGTAGCAATTAACCGCCAAACCCGCGAGTTGTGGGAATTGGAAGGTCAAGCTTTGCGCGTCAGCCGCAATTTGAACGCTAACAAACTTCAAGCTTTTCTGCGGATGGCCCAGCGCGTGGACGAACGCGATACCTCAAATCCTACAGCGTCTTTGCAGGTGGCGGCTTTGTCGGAAACTTTGGGTCAACTGCTGGATTTGCCGGCTTTGCAGTTGCGGAGGCTGCGGCTGGCTGGATTGCTATTTCGAGTCGGCTTAGTTTCTGCCCCGAATGAGGTGTTCGATCGCACTCCCGATGCTTTTGACCAAGCAACTTTCTCATTTTGGCGCGATCGCAGTTTCATTGGTTCCCAACTGCTGCAAGCAATGCCGGAACTATCACCTGTGGCGGAAATTGTCAAGCACCAACTCGAATATTGGGACGGCAGCGGCAGGCCAGAGGGTTTGCGAGCCGAAACCATACCCGTTGCTTCGCGGATTTTGGGGTTGGTCGCTGATTTTCAAGAATTGACTCAACCGCGTGGCGATCGTCCGGCTTTGAGTTTGAGCGAAGCTTTGGAACAGTGCCGCGAACTGTCTGGCACTCGCTTCGATCCGGCTTTGGTGGAAACTCTCAGCAACGTCGTCAGGCTGGCAGAAATGGGTTTGATGCAGTTACCAACTCGGCCGAGCCAACTGCCTAACGTGTGGTTGGAGGATTTGGGCGATCGAACGACCGCGACCGCTCCGGCATTATAAAATAACTGGATTGGTAATGGGCGATCGGTAATTGGTAATTGGGAACTTGTACAGAGCTTGTGCTGAGCGCTGCCGAAGTGCCTAGCCGAAGTATTGGGCATTTAAAACTCAGCACAAAATCTTTTCCAACACTACAAAAAATCAGCCTGTGCTTGCTAAGCGCACCCTAACACTGGGAGTTGTAGCAGCAGCCTGTCTGTGCGCTAATGACTAATGACCAATGACTGATGACTAAAAACTAATGACTAATGACCTCGAAGCCATACGAAAAGGCAAAATTTTGATGTTGGCCGGTACTGATTTAGCCGGCAAAGACTTAGCGGGAGCCGAGCTCGCCGGTGCTAACTTGTCTCAAGCCAACTTGAGTGGAGCTAATCTCGCCGGCGCTAACTTGCAGCGGGCCGTATTGCGAGCCAACCTCCGCGGCGCTGACTTGAGCGGTGCTGACTTGCGAGGCGCAGATTTTCGGAACGCCGATTTGCGGGGAGCTTCCTTCGCTAACGCTTTAGTCCGCGACGCAAGTTTTGGGGGTGCTTTTTTGACGGGGGCATCCATCGGCAATTTGGATTTGAGCGGTGTCGATTTGCGGGGCGCCGATTTGCGGGGCGCTGCTTTGGGTCGGGCAATTTTGCACTCCGCCGATTTGAGCAATGCCAATTTGTCCGGCGCTGATTTGTCAGGAGCTGACTTGGAAGAAGCGATCCTGAATGGAGCCGTACTGCGCGGCGCTAACCTGACGGGGGCTAATTTGCTTTGCGCCACGATCGAACAAACCGTTTGGGATGGAGCGTTGCTCGATCGCGCCTGTCTCCAAGGCACCCCCCTGAGCCGTTAAATTTCAACAATGTTGTTTAGAAGACAGACAAAAAACAAGATCTGCTTATGAGGTGAATAAGCACAAGCGATTTTTACATTTCTTAATATGGGGTTATAATGGCGACTGTAGACGAGCAAACGAATAAATGGTAGCAGCTTTGTTTAGCGGTACATCCTTTCAAGGTCAAAGTGGCGATCGCCTTGTTAGTAAAGTAGCAGGAGCTGCGATCGCAGCCTTATTCAAGCGTTCTGAAAAGGCCGAAGCCAACATCCGAGTCGAACCAGTAGCCAAACTCTTGCAGGGAAGCATCGACGGTTTCGACTTTGTTGGCAAAGGTATGTTGATGTACAACGGCCTCCGCATAGAAGTGATGGAACTCTACCTGCAAGCACTCTCCATTGATTTTGGGGCGATTTTTGCAGGTCAAGTGAAATTGCGACAGCCTACCCAGGCAAATATGCGAGTAGTCTTAAGTCGATCGGATTTAACCACCTCATTCAATACACCTTTTGTAGTTGAAAAACTCCAGAAGCTGAAGTATCAAGAGCAATCTCTGCACTTTCAAAACACTGAAGTCAGCTTCGGAGCCGACAAATCCATTCGGCTTCAGTCCGAAATTACCGTAGGCGATGCCAGCGAACCCGTCAAAATAGATATTACAGCTCAATTGCAAGTAGAAGACCGACGCAAAATCCAATTTGTCAGCGTTACTTACGGCGGTGACGGGCAAGCAATAGACTTGGGTCAAGCTATAATTGCCCACGTAAATAACTTGCTAGACTTAGACAAATTTGCCTTAGAAGGCACTCAACTGCGAGTAGACCGCTGCCGAGTTCAGAACGACGAGCTGGTTTTCTACGGTTGGGCTGGTATCGAACAGTTCCCCAAAGGCAAGCGCTAAACCTCAGCCTGCTGAGGTGGCTAAATGAAACTTGTTTGAGGAATTTTATAGCTTAACAACAAAACCCGCCCAGGCGGGTTTTGCTATTTTAGCGACAGTTGTTAAGCTGTGGCGCTGCTAGGGTAAGGTCGCGCTAT
Organism: Microcoleus sp. MON1_C1; assembly: GCF_036701945.1. Classification (NCBI taxonomy): domain Bacteria; kingdom Bacillati; phylum Cyanobacteriota; class Cyanophyceae; order Oscillatoriales; family Microcoleaceae; genus Microcoleus; species Microcoleus sp. MON1_C1. The sequence continues at coordinate 14,099 of NZ_JAUBRO010000021.1, forward strand.
AGCCTTTATGACAAAAATTGGGTACACCCAAACCGGTGTTGCCAAGCTTCTTAAGTTAGATTTCATAACTCATCTAGCCAAGAAATTCTATTTCCGGCGTATTTACAGAACTAAGTTGTCGCGCATTTAATTAATCAACTACTGCGTACTTAAACTGTTGTGGGGTGACCACTCCTAGCGCACCCTCAAGCTTAAATTTAAATGAAAAATAGTTGATTCACTGGGATTCTATTCTCGGCTCAAAATCAGCACTCAGGTTGATGCGATCGCATAAATTACCTTGATAAAGTTAGAGCGTCCTCAAGCCAGAAACCGGGTTTGAAGGACTAACTTCTCTGGTAAAGGGCGATCGCCAGGATTGGAACAACCCGGTTGATGAGAGTCGCGGGGGCGTAAGTCCTATAGAAAATAAATAACCCCAAAAGAGGAAAAATGTTCGGATTTTATTTATTTTGTATCTACATCGCAGTCTTGTCCGTGTTTGCTGGACCAAGCACCCGCAGGTCCGAGAAATGGTGGGTAGAAATTGTCACAGATTTGCCTCACTGTACCTACTATTTTGGCCCCTTCGACACCGACAAAGAAGCCTCCAGCAATATTCCGGGCTACGTCGAAGACCTCGAAAGCGAGGGAGCCAAAAGAGTTAGCATCCGCATCAAACGGTGTCAGCCTTCGGAACTCACGATTTGCGATAGTGAATTTTCAGAGGGTATCGCGGCTTAAGAATTTTGATAGTGCAGACGCCAGAAACCGGGTTTTTTGACTAAAATACTCCGTCTATCACGAGGGGTATATGTTAAATAACCCGGTTTCTGAGCGTCAAGAGTGCCTCAGTTTTGTTTGAGTTTTCAATTACCTCAAGCCTCAACAATAATATTAAGCACGATCTTGTCTTAGTCGTTACTCTGCGGACTTTGTATTTGTAGTGCTGGCTTAAAAGGCGGCATCTTCTCCACCAAAATGCAGATTTTAGCCAGCATTAACGGCCAAAAATAATCGGGGCTAAATCAGCACTGAGGACGAGCCGAGCGCTCGCGTTGCCTTGATAAATTGAGAATACTAAAAACTACTTAAGTATTCCCAGAGGTAAATATGTTTGAAATCTCTATGTTGGGTATGTTTTTCACGGCTGTTTGGATGCTAGCTCAACCTGCTAGCAGCACTCGACGCGACGAATGGTGGGTAGAAGTTGATACAGATTCGCCAAAGCGTACCTACTGCTTTGGGCCCTATGACAGCAGAGAGGAAGCTTCTGACAGATCGACCGGCTACATCCGAGATCTGGAGAACAAAGGAGCTAAAAAAATTACCATCAACCTCAAACAAGGTAGTCAACCTACTCAGCTAAGAGCTAGTGAAGAGTCTTGAGAAGGTTGGAAACTGCCAATTACGGGCGAAGAAAAGTTGATTTATTAACAGGGTTTTTTTCAAATGAGATCGCGCTTGCATACAGTAGGGACACAACAATGCTGTGTCCCGAGGAAATACTGAAGAAAGAATCTTATTTGCGTCCGAGAAATGCAGGCTTTTTCAAAGCATCATCTGATTGAGATTACTGCGAGGATTAAAAGTACGATTTGCTTGGATTTTCTCGTAGGACTCGCGTTCGAGAGAGGTAAGTTCTTTCGGTGGCACGATCGCAATTTTTACCAACAAATCAGTCCGCTCGTTTTTCTTGGGTTTCGGCCATCCTTTGCCCCGCAACCGCAAAGACTGACCCGAACGAATCCCGGCTGGAACTTTCACAGTTATCGTTCCTTCAGGCACCGGCACTTCAATTGAAGCTCCCAACACCGCTTCGTCTGGAGTTATCGGTACTTCGCAGACCAAATTTTCTCCCTCAAACTGGAAGAAAGCATGAGGCAAAACTTCTAATTTTAGGTACAAATCTCCCTGCTGCTTCGTGTACGGGTCAACTTGACCTTTGCCTTTTATCCTAATTTTGCTGCCGGTTTTCACTCCTGCTGGAATCGAAACTTCGCCCGTGGCGACTCGCTTAGAAGTTCCCCGAAATGCTTCCCCCAGAGTCAGGGAAATGGCGACCTCGGTGTCGAGAGACGTTCCTGCGCTGCGGTTTTCGTACCCCGCGAAATCTTCAAATCCGCCAAAACCTGTGGGCCCGCCGCTGCTGGTGCGGTAGTTACTGTAATTCCACTTGGCGTTGCGGCCACTACCCGGATTACTACCTGCACGGCCTAGCAAGGCATTGATAAATTCGTCAAAACTGCCGTACTCGCTGAAGTCAACCCCGCCAAAGTCTACATTCGTAGTGCCCCCGCCGGGCCATCCGCCTGGAGTTGTGGCAGCTTGCTTCCAGTATTGACCGTATTGGTCGTATTTTTTGCGTTTTTCAGGGTCTGAGAGCACTTCGTAAGCTTCGTTTACTTCTTTAAAACGAGCTTCGGCTTCTTTGTTGCCGGGGTTCATGTCCGGGTGATATTTGCGGGCTAGTTTGCGGAAAGTTTTTTTAATTTCGTCAGAAGTGGCAGTTTTGTTGAGTCCCAAAATAGCGTAATAGTCTTTAAAATCTGTTGCAGCCATTAAGCAATCCCCTCTTTATTAGTTGTTATTTGTTAGTTGTTAGTTGTTAGAAAGAATAAATCCCAAATTAGCCGCAGGATGGCGCATTAGTATAATGCCAGGAGCCGAAGTGCCTGCGGCATCTCATTCAAATTATAGGTTATCAAAGGTTTGGACTCGATCGAGTTCGGTTGTTGCTTGGCGTTCGATCGCAATTTCCGCACTCCGCTGCTGTTTAAGATTTTATAGCATTCGGCTCTCTCGTGCTGAAGGGAGCCGGAGCAGCCGCCTCTAGAAATGCTTTTGGCATTCGACAGCAAAAACAATGCTTTCATCAATTAAGAACGTCCCTACCCTATAGGCCGTTGCTATACCTGTGAGCTTTGAGACGGTAAAAATCCTGCGGCGAAAACTTTTGGGGAGTTATGAGGCAAAGGGGGTTCCGGAGGCGGCAGCCCGGTTAAGGTGAGGCGGGGAAAGCTGCTGGTGTTGCGGGCGCGAGTCCAGGAGGGTTGACTGGCGCGGACGAGCGATTTTTTTTTGCTCTTTTTTTTCGGGGCGCGGTGCGATGGCTACGCCCCGGCTTACGCCTACGAACTTCTCGATATGAGCTTTATCACCCAATCCGCATCTTAGCAGGTTTTCATCAGCAAGTCCGGTCAAATCTGGTTTCTGAATTGTGACTATATAATACCCTAAATTGCGCCGTTATTACACAAAATTTCTAGATATTTTTTATTCACGCCAGATCCGTGCTAGAGAATTTTATTTTTAAACCTCTGAAGAGATTTAAGTCAAAGTAATATAACATAATTTCTCCTGTGTCTGTTAGCTACATCACACACTTTTATAAAACATTAAGATAGGATAGTAGAACAATAAGCTTTTAACGCTACCAGGGTGCTAACATTATGAATTATTTGCTAAGTTGGCCTTGCGGCTGCTGCGACGATTGGAAAGATAGTTCCGAGAGTTGTGTTGTACTCAGAAACGGGCAGCGTATTTGTCAGTCGTGCTACGAGCGAAAATACAAGAATCAGAAGCTATTGGCCAGACGCAGGCGACCGGACATATCTGTATCACGGCAGACAGTAACAGAGACTGTCGCTTATTAATAATGCGCGAGCCTTGGAATAAAGCCAAGTATTTCGACCACCTCGCATCAGCGGTGGGAATTAATAATCAACAAAAAAAAGAATTAATTTTGTCATCAGTCATCAGTCATCGGTCATTGGTGATCTGTCACTAATTTACTTATTTATCATCAGTCACTGGCTGAGAGGTAACAGATTTTAACTTAAAAAACTAATGACTGACGACTAATGACTAATGACTAATAACTAAATGATAGTTCCATCAGGAATCGTGGCATTTTTCAGGACTACGATAATGCCGCTGCGGATGTAAAAACCTTGGTTTTCGCGGTTGGCTTCTTCCACTCCGTCTTTATTAATTAATTGAACATTGCGGCCGATGCGGGCATTTTTATCCACAATCGCGCGGCGAATTGTAGTATCTGCACCGATACCGAGGGCGACGCCGCCGTTGTCCAAACTCGAATGCCGTTCGGCGTCGGGTTCGTAGAAGTCAGCACCCATGACCAGAGTGTCTTGAATCGTACATCCAGCTTCAATGCGCGATCGAACTCCCAACACAGAATGGTCGATCCGGCACTGTTTGAGAATGCAGCCTTCAGCAATAATCGATTCAGTCACGTGAGTATCTAAAAGCTTTGTCGGCGGCAAGAAACGCGGGCGAGTGTAAATCGGCGCATTTTCATCGTAGAAACTGAAAGGCGGCTGAGGCTGTTTTGTCAGAGCCATGTTAGCGTCGTAAAAAGCCTCAATGGTTCCGATATCTTCCCAGTAATCGTCAAACAAATAAGCTTGAAGGTTGTGTTCTTTTGCCGAATTCGGAATAATCTCTTTACCAAAATCAGTTTGGTTTGGAGATTCTTTCAGGAGTTTAATCAGAACTTCTTTTTTGAAGACGTAAATCCCCATCGAAGCAATGTAAGGACTTTCCTGAGCCTGCTGCGCTGTCAGTCCCAGTTTAGTAGTATCCACCTGCATTTGTTTGAGCGCATCGCCTTTTGGCTTTTCGCTGAAAGAAACAATGCGACCGTTGCCGTCGATTTTCATCAAACCAAAATCCGAGGCACGCTTCTCGTCCATTGGCAAAACCGAGAGGGTGATATCGGCGTTGGTTTCGCGGTGTCTCTGCACAAACTTCTGGTAGTCCATGCGGTAGAGGTGGTCGCCCGAAAGAATCAAGTATTCGTCAACGTCCCACTGTTCTAGCAGCGAGAGATATTGGCGAACTGCGTCGGCTGTCCCTTGAAACCAGTTGGGGTTTTCCTGAGTTTGCTGGGCGGCGAGTACCTCGACAAATCCCTCGGTGAAGCCGGAAAACTGGTAGGTGCGAGAGATGTGACGGTTGAGGGATGCCGAGTTGAATTGCGTGAGGACGTAAATTTTGACTATTTCCGAGTTGATACAGTTGCTGACAGGAATATCGATGAGGCGATATTTGCCTGCGAGGGGAACTGCGGGTTTGGCTCGCAGTTTGGTTAGGGGGTAAAGGCGGGTGCCTACACCGCCACCGAGGATGATGGCTAAGACTTTTTTCAAGGAACTTTCTCCCTAGGGTCAATTAACTCTCCAAGTACAGTGTCGGATGGTGAGGGCTTCTTGACAAGGGGGGGGAGCAAGGAAGTTTTGAGTTATGAGTTATGAGTTGAGTCGGTTACGCAGAAAGGGGGTTTTTTTAATCCAAATACTTCTTCCAACCCTCAATAAGAGTTAAAAAACCCAGTTTAGGAGAGTTGGAGTGCGTCCGGGACTGGAATTATGAGTTTTGAGTTGTGAGTTAAAATACTCATCAAGAAATAATGGGTATTTGAAAAAGTTTTGAGTTGTGAGTTGAAATACCCCTCAATAAATAAGGGCTGTTTAACAAAAGAATAAGGTTCGGGGTTTGGGCTTTTAATTACAAGTTTTCTGGGTTAATTCCCCGTTCTCGCCATTTCTTCATCCTGGAGCATGGCGCTGTTGTTGTTGTTCAAAGGCTGGTCGATCGCGCCGTGTCACGCACAAAGCGCGCTCTGTTTGGGCCCAAAGCGGGCTTTTGGCTTGGGTTTTATCCCGTTCTTTTTGCGGGCGTTCCTGTTGTGTGAGTTTTTCGGACTCCACAGCAGTCAGGAAGCGTCGCGCGCCGGGACGATAAATTTCTAGGTAGTGTCAGTTTTCAATCTTAGATTGACTGCAAATTTGTGTAATATTTTACAATTTGTCGATCGACAAAATTGGATAAAATGTCTATTCTCTACCAAAAGCTAGATCCCCTACAAACCTCTGCTACTGTAGCCTAACCCCTAAAAGCTAGAAAAAATGTATGCAAATTCAAACGCCAGACTGGGTTAAACACGCGGTATTCTACCAAATATTTCCCGATCGCTTCGCCAAAAGCAAACAGCCTCGCAAACGCCTGCTGCAAAACTTCAAGTGGGAAGAATGGCACGAAATCCCCACCCTCCAAGGCTACAAAGGCGGGGACTTGTGGGGCGTGATGGAACAGCTAGACTACTTGCAAGACTTAGGCATTAACGCAATTTATTTCACCCCCATATTTCAGTCGGCCAGCAATCACCGCTACCATACCCACGACTACTATCAAGTCGATCCGATGTTGGGTGGCAATCCAGCTTTTAAAGAGCTTCTAGATGCCGCCCACGATCGCAATATCAAAGTTGTCCTCGACGGTGTATTCAACCACGCCAGCCGCGGCTTTTTCTTCTTTCACGACATCCTCGAAAACGGCCCGCATTCTCCTTGGGTGGATTGGTTTAAAATTGAAGGCTGGCCGCTATCCGCCTACGACGGCAATTTTCCTGCTAACTATGCTGGTTGGGACGGGAATCGAGCCCTTCCTGTATTCAATCACGACAATCCAGAAGTCCGAGAATACATCATGGAAATCGCCGAATATTGGATTAAATTCGGCATCGACGGCTGGCGGCTGGACGTTCCTTTTGAAATTAAAACCCCGGGATTTTGGCAGGAATTTCGAGAACGAGTTAAAGCAATTAATCCCGAAGCTTACATTGTCGGGGAAGTTTGGGAAGATGCGAGAGAATGGCTCGACGGTACTCAGTTTGACGGGGTGATGAATTATCTTTTTGCTGCGCCGACTATTGCTTTTGCAGCGGGCGACAGGGTAGATTTAGCTCAACTGGAAGGTCGTTCTTATTACCCCTATCCGGCACTTTTGGCTAAAGAGTACGGCGACAAAATTCAGCACGTTTTGGAATTATATCCTTGGGAAATACAGCTAACTCAACTCAACTTGTTAGCCAGTCACGATACAGCTAGGTTGCTGTCAATTGCTGGAGGCGATAAAGCTAGCGTCGAACTCGCTAATTTGCTGCTGTTAACTTTTCCTGGAGCTCCTAGCATTTACTACGGCGATGAAGTTGGTTTGCCCGGTGCTCTCGATCCCGATTCTCGTCGCGGTTTTCCCTTAGAAGCTGACTGGGAACTTGAGGTTTTAGATTATCACAAGCAGTTGATAGCTTTGCGGCACAAATACGCTGCCCTCCGTACTGGATCGTACCAAATTCTTTTTGCTGAGGGACCGGTTTACGTTTTTGCCAGAATTTTGGGGGATGAGGAAATAGTTGTTGCTGTCAATGTCGCGACCGAAGCAGCTAATATTAGCTTTGAACCAGCTAATTTGAAATCTCCTCACGATAAATTGCTGTATGGAAAAGGCGAGTTTGTTTGGAAAGGTGACGGGGAAACTCGGCAGTTAGAATTGATGCTGCCGGCACGCTCTGGCTTGATTTTAGGTTCGGATAATTAGTTTAAAATGTAGGGTAATCTGCTCCCTGTACGCCTACATTTATAGCAGTAAGGTGCGCGCCTACATTTATAGCAGTAAGGTGCGCGCCTACATTTATCGGTGATTTGCCCCGCCTATTCTAAATTTATTAGAATTTATTAGAGGCATCAGGTGCGCCTAGCGCACCCGAAATTTATCAGCGAAAACAAAACTTTTATTCTCCTGCAACCATTGCTGGTAGTAGCACCGAATCAATGATATGAATGACGCCATTGTCGGCAAGAATATCTGAAGTGAGAACTTTAGCATCATTCACTTTAATGCCGTCAGAAGTATCAATTCCCACCACAGAACCTTCCACTGTTTCAGCAGAACTTAACTCAAGCAAATTCTCAGTTAGTACCTCGCCAAACAGAATGTGATAAGTCAGAATTTTCTTGAGCTTGGGTATGTCTTCCAGCCAAGACGTAATAGTGTTCGTAGGAATTTTGGCGAATGCCTCGTCAGTTGGTGCTAAGACGGTGTAGGGGCCAGGACTTTGCAATAAATCTAACAAACCAGCCGCTTCAATAACAGTCACGAGTGTTTTGAAAGAGCCGGCATTGGTGGCAGTCTCGACAATATCTGGCATGATGTTTTTCAGGAGTGCAAATAGCAGAAAATAAATCTGGAGCGACGATCATTTTAGCAATTTACAAATAGCAGAAAATGAATCCGAGGGATGATGATTATTTTCCTCATTATAAGTTATTAGGGTTGCCGCCCCTGATGGCTCGGCGCGATCGACCTTTTTGGCTTATACTTGGCTCGCCTCCTCCCCCTTGCGGAAAAACTGCTTTAAAATTTCTCCGGGCTCTCTGTCCCAGGTGTCGATATGTTCGTAAATTAAGCCGTCTTTATCCAATTTATAAGTAGAGTAGCCGTTAAAAAAAATCCGAGCTTTCCAGGGAACCCGCAGTGTCCCGCGAACAGTCCAATTTGCCACAATAGTATCATGGGCTCTCTGACCTACGTCGTGCAGGTCGAAGTAAATCTCGTTAAAGAATAGCTGGCCGTGAAATCGCAGAGTCCAAAAGATAATGCGATAGTTGATTTTTCCTTTAAATTTGTTAACAGGGTCTTGAAAATAAACATCTTTTGTGTAGATGTCGTAGGAGATGTCTTTCTCAAACAGCGTCGGGAGATCCGCTTTCAGCGTGTCTACTGCTTGTTCTACCTGCCTTTGATATTCGATCGCGCTCAAACTACCACCTTGTGACAGTATTAATTTATAACTTTAAATGAATAATCTCGATCGGCAGCGGGATGAGAAAAAAATTGATACTTCATCCAGCTCTAATCTTACCTCTAATTATATTGTCCGCGCCGGCCTTTCTGCTGGCCCGGACTTGCGACATCGAAACCTTGGCACAGATTTGACAGAACACCCCCACTCCTCTGACATTCTCGCAGAAATCAACAGCGGTAAGCTGTTGATGGTAGATAGCCGTCGCCGGAACGGCCTAATTTTGATTAAACGTTTCCACGCGGAGTTTGCCGGGCCTGGGGCTGCCGTTGGGGGCGCTTTTGAGGTTGACTCTCAGCAGGCGATTCCCGTGGGCGATTTTTGTTTGGTTTGCCCTCAATCTCCCGAAGAAATACAGAAAGCTTTTGGAATTCGACGGCAGTGGGTGCGGTTAATGGAACAGTTAACGGCAAAGCCTGCTGCTTTGGAACGCGCACAAATGGTTTTAACTCAGTTTGAACAATATTTGGATTCGGAAACGGTGGCACAAATTCCCGATGAAGCTTTGGCACTTTTAGTAGGCGTATTTCCCCAAACCATTCGGGCGGCGCGACAGATTGATAATTAAAAATGGCATGGTAATTTGCTTTAGTGCATACCATTTTTAAGGGGTTTTGTCAATTCAAAATCGCTGCGATGCGATCGACTGTTCGCTGATTTTCCTCCGGGCTACCCACCGTAATTCGCAAACCTCCTCCAGTATGCCTAATTAAAGTACCTCCCTCTTTTAGCTGCTGCATGATTTGTTTGTGTCCCTGTTCGGCAGATTCGCCCTCGCCGGCTTTCACCCGCAGGTAAACGAAGTTAGCCGCACTCTGCCAAACTTGCAATTTTTGATGCTGAGTTAGCGCTGCAATTAATTTTGCTCTTTCTGATAGAGTTTCGGGAATGGTTGCCAGCAATAACTGCCGCTGCGCTAAGGCTAACTCGGCGGCTGTTTGCGAGAAACTGGGAAGGTTGTAGGGGAGACGGATTTTTTCTAAGGTGGCTGTGAGTTCGGGATGGGCGATCGCATATCCCACTCTCATTGACGCTAATCGAAATGCTTTGGAAAATGTGCGTAAAATTATCCAATTCGGGTGATGGTGCAATTGGTCTGCTAAAGTATTTTGGCTGAATTCAAAATAGGCTTCGTCAATTACTACTAATATCTCTTCGGGTAAATCTGACAACCATTCTATTTCATCTGCTGTCAAAGCATTGGCTGTGGGAGAATTGGGATGAACGACAAAGACGGCGCGCACGGGGGGATGTTGATTTTGGGCGATCGCCTTTTTAGCCGCCTCGATATCGATTTCAAAATTCTCCTCTTTTCGCTGAACACTCACAACGGGAATGCCGAGGGTTTGGGCGATTATTCCATACATCGAAAAGGTAGGATTCGCAACGAAAATAGAGCCTGTACCGCCTAAACAAGTAGCTATTAAGATGGATCTAATTAGTTCGTCGGAACCGTTGCCCACAGAAATATTGTCGGCTGTAATGGCGGTTGTGGGCAGTGTAACCCCCCCTAGCCCTGCCTTGTTAAGGGCGGGGACATTTAGGGATTCATTGACGTATTCGGCGAGATCCTCTTTGAGGGCTGCGTGGCCTCCGTCGGGATAGCGATTTGTCTCAATTAACTGCTGGTAAGTCCAAGCTAGCTTTTTTTTTAATTCCTCTGGCAAGTCGTAGGGGCATTCGTTAGTATCGAGGCGATCGAGTACACTTTCCGAGTGCGCTGATTCTCCTGACGCGCCCCCCGGATGGGGAGTGTATGCGGTAAGTTCGGCTAAGTCTTTTCGGATAAAGGGAAGCATGGTATGATTTTAAACTTTTGATTTAGATTGTCAGCTTACAAGGCAAGGCAGAAGGCACAAGTCAAGAAAATTTACGAATGCAAAAATTTTTGTTTTTTACCTCGCTGCTGAAATTTTTGCCTAATGCCGACTTACTTATGCTGTATCAAAGGCGTCTAAACTTAGGATATAGCCTTTTCTCTATCGAAAGCAAGAGGAGAGAGGGGATTTAGTTTCTGTCGCTCGATTGATGCGTCTGCTGCGGCCAATTGATTATTCTGATAAAGTAACTGCTGATATTTGGAAACCGAGTATGAAAGTCAATCCGTCCGATATATCTAAAAATGCCGCCGCTACCCTCATAGCTTTGAGTTTGGCTGTTCTCCCTTCAGCGATGCCTGCCTCAGCTCAAACGCAGTCAGCTCCGGCACAGAACAATAGTGATTCTAATGGAGTTGTTCTAGACAGAACTCCCCTTCAAGAAAGCAAGGAAGACAACAATCATTGGGGCGCTTTGGGTTTGTTGGGAATCCTCGGTTTGGCGAATCTGTTTCGCAAGGATGAACCCAAACGCTACCGCGATCCGATGGGCGAATAATTTTTTAAAACGGATATCGCACCAGCCAAAAACAACATCAACTGTCCTCGATTTAGAAACCGGGTTTTTTAGGAAAAAACTGGATTATTGCCTTTAATCCGGGCAAAAAACTCGGTTTCTTTGTTTTGATATTTATGGGCATTTTTGCCACACAGTTGATTCAATCGCGCCACAAAGCAATCCCGCCCAATAAACCGCTGACATTCGGTACTATTTTAACCTGCGGCGGTAACTCAAAAACAATCTTTTTAGTATTGCCACCGCCGATGTAAATGCGATCGCAGTTAAAGAGATTTTGCAGAGAGGTGAGCGCTTTTTCCAGACGGCGATTCCATCTTTTGGAACCGACTGCATCTAATGCCGATCGCCCTAATTGCTGTTCGTAAGTTTCCCCTTTGCGAAACGGGTGATGTCCTAATTCTAAATTGGGTACCAAGATACCATCGACAAATAAAGCAGAACCAAAACCGGTGCCTAGGGTAATTACTAATTCTACCCCCGTCCCAGCAATTGCTCCCAATCCTTGAAGATCGGCATCGTTAGCTACTCGCACGGGTTTTCCCAAGCGATCTTTGAGGGTAGTTTCTAGGTCAAAATCAATCCAAGACGGATCTAAATTCACTGCGGTTTTGATGACGCCTAGACGCACGACGCCGGGGAAACCGACAGATACTCGGTCAAATTCCCCTTGGCCGCTTGCTAAAGAGGCGATCGCCTCTAGTACGGGTTCCGGTTTCGGTGGTTGAGGCGTTTCTAAACGGCTGCGTTCCGTTTGGGGTTGGCCTTCATTGTCCAAAACCATAACTTTGATGCCGCTTCCGCCAATGTCAACGGCTAAGGTGCGAGCCGATTTATCTTTTTCAATCATTTGATTATTAAGACTTACAAGTTCATCCAATTTTACTTTAATTGGCAAAACTTTTGAATCGCTTCCCAAATTTCCGCTAGGACATTTCCCAAAGAATGATCGTCTTCTAATTCGATTAATTGCACCCAGGGACGGTTAGTGGCAAAATTTCTGCTAGCTTGAATCGGTATTATTGTATCATGCTTGCCGTGAAGAATTAACGTAGGGACTGAGCGCATTAATTTTTCTTCAGGGTATTGAGCCATATCTGCCACAAACTGATAATTCAACGGCATCTCTCGCTGTTCGCCGTAGTGGTAAACGGGTAAATATTTCTCAAACTGCCACTTTTCTAACTGTTCCTGTCCCAACAGTGGCAGCCAGTGGGAGAGAAAGTCAAAAGCCGGTGCTAACAAAACTATTTGTTTTACTGGCAATTGTCGATCGGCCAACCAAGCCGCGGTCAGCCCCCCAAAACTCGACCCAATTATTGTAACTCCCCCTAATTGTTGTACCTTGTCGGCCGATTGGGAGGATGGGGTTTGCAGAAATTCTGTTTCTATTTGCTGTAACTGGCGGGTGAGGGTGAGAGCGGAAAAATCGTTTTGATTGAGATCGGGAGTTTTTAGCTCAATTCCTAGGGACGAAAAGCGATCGCGGAAATATTTTCCCTTAAGGGAATCGGGACTTGATGCAAATCCGTGTAAATAAATGTAACTCGAATGGTTTTTTAAATTCATTCAGTAATTGATATTTAACAACAAATATTAAGTATAACACCCAGAGGCCCGACTTCTTAAAGAAGTCGGGCCTCTAATAAGCCGTGAACAAAATGGAACTATTACTGCGGTTTTTGACCGTTTTGCATCCGGTTTTTAGCAGTTTGTCGGCGCTGCTGCATCATTTGAGCTAATTGGCTGCGCTGTTCGGCTGTGAGCAATTCTCGCATTGCGAGTGTACTTTCAAATTGCACCTCTTCCAACTGCTGCCTCAATCCGATTATTTGACGGTGTTTTTCGCGCATTTCACTGGCATTTGCCGTGCCGGACATCATCGTTTCCAATTCTTGTCTCGCTTGGCGGACTGCTTGCATCCGCTGGGAAACTTGGTCTTTGTACCGATCGCGAACTGCCTGCATTTGCTGCTTTTGTTCTGCGCTTAAATTAAGTTTCTCGAACATCCCACCTTCCCTGCCAGCGGGTCGATTGGGACGCTGGTTTTGGGCAATTGTTTCCGGTTCTACGGGATTAGGAACTGCTATTGCTGCGGCTGTGCTACCGAGAGTCAGCATTAAAACGGCTAGGGCAGATATACGACGAATTGACATGAAAATTACCTCTTTGAGATTAGTTATTTGTTTGCGTTTCGCTGTCAGCACTCTGGCTGAAAGTCAACCAGTCTGTTTGCGAGCGATCGGTCATATTTTTTTCGCTAGAATCATGCAGGACACCCTCCCAGTTACTCACTAAAAATGCTTCTAACTTAGCTGTTTCATGATCGGGCAATTGTGCAGTCTCAAACGCACGGTAGCCCGACCAAAAAACTAGCAAGCCAGCGGCGATCGCAGAAGGAAAAACCCACTTGCGAAAACCGATCATTCTTGACCTCTTACTAGACCGGGTAAATTGGGGTTCTCCTAGATAATTGAGCTTTCTCTCACCCGCCTCATTCCTCTCTATTGCGGCTAAAAGTTTTTGCTCAAAATCGGGCGCAGCTTCTGGAACGTTTGGGCGATGTTGCTTCAAGAAATTAACTAACTTTTGGTCGCTGCTTGGGTTATTCATAGCTCGCTGACACCTTCTTTTTGCAAAAATTGTCGCACAGCATTTCGGGCATAAAACACGCGAGATTTGACAGTTCCTGCTGGCAGTCCCAAAATTTGGGCTACTTCTTTTTGCGGGATGTCTTCTAGGTCGTGCAGCACCAAAACGCTGCGATGTTCAAAGCTCAATTGATCCAGTCCCCGCTGCACTAAATCTTCATAGTGCAACTGCATCAAGTCGGATGTGTTATCTTTGAGAATAACTCCATCCATTACTTCTTGATTTTTAAGTTGGGAGTCAAAAGAATGCTGTTTAGCAAATGCTTGTCTTTGGTCGGAAGCCACATTCCAAGTGATTCGATAAAGCCAAGTAGAAAAGTTTTCCTGGTGCTTGAGTTTGGGCAATCCTTTCCAGACTCGCAGGAATACTTCTTGTGCTAAATCGTCAAGAAGTGACGGGCCGCAGAGTTGGTAAAGGGTTGACCTGACTTTGTGTTGGTAGCGTTGGTAAAGGTAGCGAAAGCAAGTGCGATCGCCCTTTAAACATTGAGCAACTAAGTCCGAGTCGGAACAGTCATCGGTTAAAACATTGGCTGGCACACCTAACACCTGTGAAGTCTCCCCCACCAGTTCGTTATCTGAAGTGTTTAGACAGGGCGATCGCAAAAAAGGTTCAAAGGATTTAAAACTTTTTTTCGACGAGGCGACAGGTAGGGAAACGGCACTGCGGTGTCCTGATTTTTCCTGTAATTAACGGGTTCCGAGGTGTAAAGCCTGGGAACCCAGATCCAGAGTCCGAACCTTGGTTGAGAAAATGGACGCTCTGACTCGCCCCAGAAGCGTTACTTTCGCTAAGCGCCTAGTAACAAGTAAAACCAGTAAAAATTTGCTCAGCGGGTAGGGACATGACAATGCCCATTGGTGCCAACTTAACCTCAAATGTAATGCGAGTCTTCTGTCGAGCGATTAAAACCCGATCGCCCCAGCGCTCCCCGAATCGTTGCGGGGGGACAAGAATCTTCTCTTCCGTCCCCCTTTTTAAGCCTACCGCGTACACACAAGTGGATTATGAGCTAGTTTCCACTCTTGCTGTTCGACCAATGCCTTGGTCGGAGGATAGATTAATTGTATAAGTACCCTGATAAGGCTGTTCTCTTAAGTAGGCATAAAGCAATTGTGACTTGTCTCATAACCGACGGTCTTGTACAAGTGATTTAGAAAAGGTATATATAGCGGTTCTCAATTAAAGCAGGTACAAGTTTAGATTAAATAATTGAATAATTGGGGAATTTACGAATCAATTAAAAAGTCCTCAATCCCCCACTTTAAAATCTAAATCTGTACCTCACCTACCTGAGAAAAGCTATAGTAGACTTACCGCTTTTATTAACCTGAGAGTTTGAGGCTCTCGCCTGCCTGCGATATTCCTCGATCCAGGATTGAATTGCCAATTTAAATTCAGCTTTTTGTGCGTCTTTAATTCCTTTTGGATCGAAGCGATCGCAATAATGAATCTCAATCAACAATGCTAACTCTTCGAGACAATATAATTCCGGTTTTTCTTTTTTTAACCTCTCGATCCAATTTTTAAAAGGCTCGGCAGGAGGGCGAATCAATCCAGACTCATTTAACGCCTGTTCGATTAAATAAAATTCCGATTTCGGACTAAACGAATCTTTGTTAGAAATAGCTTTTAGCCATTTTTGTTTGTTAGATAAGAGGCGTACTGTTTTCTTAAAATTAGGATTCCCCCTCCAAAAAAATAGTAATGCCAGCAGGATGACTCCCCCATACTTCAATCCATTGCTACCTGATAAATATCGCAACCCCAGCACAATTTTGTAACTCAATAGCGACCATAAATCAGAGATAAATGCCCATCGGGGAGCAGCAGCATCTTCCATGCTTTCCCAATCAGAAGGCGTAGGATCAAAAGCTTGCCATTTTCCCGCGATATAAGCCAAAGCCCAAGCATGAGCATGGCGACTTCTTACAATATATTGGTTCTCCAAAGAACTAAATTCGTGAACAGAATATCCCACAGCATAACGGGCTGGAATACCGAGTGTTCTCAGGAGAAGTGTCGCAGCGGTAGCAAAATATTCGCAATGTCCCGAGCGAGTGTCCAGTAAAAATGTTGATAGAGGCGTAGCATCATTATCTTTGCCCCTAAGCTTCAGTGAATAAACGAAATTTTTTAGGAAAAACCACTCTATTTTATCTAATATTTCTGGTGGCGACTTTCCTTGAGTATCCATTTGACTGAGGATTTTATTCAGTGCAGCTATTTCGGATTTTGGTATTTGCAGGTCGTCTTCTGTTGGCGGGCTATCTACAGAAAAATTATTATTAAAGTAGCTTCGATAAGCCAGCATATCAACTTTTCCCACCACTTTTATTGTGCCATATTTATTCTTTTCCATCTGACTGACAGGCAATGCGTCAATTTTAAAAGTTCCATCTGGCAGCTTTAATACACCTTGGTTGCCTGGGAGTGTAGCCGAAATAGTAATCGTTGATGGATTGGGTAGTTGGTCGCCTACATCCCAAGTTGTGCCATTAATCTTTGGTTGTACGGGAACAAAGTTAGGATTTAAAGCGAGCCAAAGTGAAGAGTTGTAGCGATTATAAGTGGCTTCTCTTAGCAGTCGGGGAGGAGTCTGTTTAGCTTCAGGAGCAACTCTAAAAATAATTTCATTTGACTGTTTTAATGATCCCACTGACCCGATGTTCGTTTGTTTTTTCAAAAAATCTGTTTCTTGAGAATTCCCCTGACTAAGCCATGAGATTGCTTGCTGTTCTACTGCTAGGTGAAGTTGGTGCAAGCCCATCTGTCCTATAAATCCTATACTGCCAGCAATTAACATCAGACCCAGCCAGAGAATAAATGAAAAATTTTTCGTTCTCACAGACCACAAAGCAATAGCGGTTAAGGCAAATATCCCAGCATAAAAAGAGATCTCTCTACTGTTCGCCGCACTAGCGGATAGCAGACAACAGATAAAATATGGATAATTTAGATTCACCATCAAGGGGTTAAGTGGTGCTTTTTTTGTGGCTTTGTTTAGCCACAAAAACATTAGGCGTATATCCAGACTTTCCTTGACAGAATATACCTGAGCAGCTACCAGTGGAAAGAATACACCAGGAAGCCACTGCAACAAATTATATATCAAGTAAATAGAGCGGTTGGCGACCAGGAGATAAACCAGCAAACAGCACAAAAAAATCAGGCATAAATTAGCAATGCGCCTAAAATCACTAGCTGAAAAATCCCACCGATAAGGCAACCAGTTAGCTGCCTCTAAAATCAGAGCAATTGGCAAAGCAAAAAACCATAGTCCCGTCTGCCAGCCCCAAAAAATTACACTAACACCCAAAAGAAACACTGGCATTTTCATAATTTCATTAACTCCTCTTGTATTTTACCTAGCTTTAAAATATGGCAGCTTGTTAAGTCATCTTTAATCAGCTCTAATTTTAAGCTATCTAATTGAGCTTCTCGCTCTGTTAAAATTAAAACTAATGTATGTATTCCGCGACTTCTCAGATAATTTACTAATGTTTTTCTAGGTTCGTCCCAACACAAAAATATACAAATACAACCGCTTAGCAGAGAGATTTTTTCCATCAAAACTGAGGTAAGCGAGTCAAAACCTTTATCCTGACAGGCACCAACCGAGGCGAGAATTTCTAGCATTTTTTCAGTAGAGTTCAGCCCTCTGCCAAAGGTAAAACAATAAGCTTCTTGAACGACGAACATCAAATCCAATAAGGATTCTTGAGTCTGAACTTCATAGGATAATGAAGCAGCAATTGAGATAGCCTCTTCTAAAATTTCACTATATTTTACACTTTGAAATGTATCCAAAATTAAGGCGTGCCTCACAAAAAATTCATCCTGTTCTTCTTTGACAATTGGCTTACCTGCTTTTGCCCAACTTTTCCAGTGAATTTGGCGTAGCGAATCTCCCGGTCGATAATCCCGCAGAGACCTAAATTCCTCGGAATCTCCTACGGATGAAGCTAATGTTACGCCACCTGATTGATATCTTCTTGAGCCAGGAAGCTGAATTGGTGGTAAATGATATAGTTTGGGTAAAATTAACATAGATTGGGGCAAGGAAATGGTTTTACAAGCATTCCAAATCCCAAAAGGATCTGACCTAGTAACTGTTAGACCAGTCAGGCGGATAACACCTCTGTAGGACGGCGTAATTTCACATACCACTTCTGTTTTGCTATTGGGTAGGAGAGGAGGCAATTCTATGGCTTTAGCTGTGGCGCATTGTTTTCTAGAAATTAGCCACAGCCAACGATAATAGCCGAAGTATTTATCCAATGAAGTGCGCTGTTCTTCGCCGGGTTCAGGTGTTTCTATAAATTCTTGAAAACTTGGGCAGGTGTCGGCAAAATTTTCCCCCAATTTCAGGTTGTTTTGACTCTGGCTAGTTTTGTTATGAATGAGAATACGGTATTTTAAAGTGACTCCAACAGTTGCAAACTTTGGCAAGAACCGTACTGCGTTGAAGCGGAAGCGAAAAAATCTACTGAAAATTATGGCTATTCCTATAATTGACAACAGGAAAGTAAAGATTTGATACGTCAGGGTTTGATTAGTATCTAATCCTAAAACCCCCGCTAAAAGCGTGCAGCTAAGCACTGCTAACCCATTGTTGGTCAATCGCTTCTTTCGCGATCGATTTACACGCGCACCGAAGCGAAAAATAGCGTAAAAAACACGTTTCATTTTTTAGGCGGGTACAGGAATAGATTTGATAATTTCTTCAACAACACCTGGGGCCATTCTACCCGAAAAACGCGCTTGAGGTTCCATTACTAGACGATGAGCGATGACTGATACCGCCTGTTCTTGAATATGTTCTGGCGTAACAAATTCATAGCCATCGAAAAAAGCTAATGCTTGAGCAACTTTCATTAAAGCTATGGAAGCTCTGGGACTCGCCCCTAGTTGTACGCCTTCGGCTGAGCGAGTTGCATTCACGATATCTACGAGGTAACGTTTCAATTCTTCACTAATTCTAATTTGCTTTACCTGCTGTTTTAAGCTAATTAAATCCTCTAAATTAACGCAGGTTTGAAGTGTATCAATAGGATGTTGATGGATTTGGTCTCCGAGCAGGTTAACTTCGTCTTCTGGCGAGATGTATCCTAGACTAAATTGAACTGCAAAGCGATCCATTTGGGCTTCAGGAAGTGGATAAGTGCCACGAGATTCTACTGGATTTTGAGTAGCAATGACAAAAAATGGGTCTTTAAGTTTGTGCAAATTTCCGTCAATGCTGACTTGAAATTCTGCCATTGCTTCTAGGAGGGCGGATTGGGTTCGCGGTGATGACCGATTGATTTCGTCAGCCAAGATAATATTAGCAAAAATAGGGCCTTCGTGGAAATGGAACGTGCGTTGATTGGGGTCGAGCATGGATATCCCCAAGATATCGGATGGCAAAAGGTCAGGTGTAAATTGAATGCGTTTAAAGCTGACATCTACAGATAAGGCTAGGGCTTTAGCTAGGGTAGTTTTACCTGTACCGGGATAATCTTCTAGGAGGACGTGCCCGCCACTCACAAAGGCTGACAGCAATTTCCTGATTGCTGCTGATTGCCCTTTCACCACTTTTTGAATGTTGTTGGAAATCCTTTGATAAATTTCTCTGCCCGACTGAGAGTGATTTTCTGTAATTGCTTTATCCATTATTTATTTTGTTCGTAGCGTTCAGTTAGTGTCCCACTGATTGGCTTGTCCCGATTTAACTATTTACAGCATTTTTCCAATATGTATAAGTTTTTAAACCAATACTTTCTTTATTTTCATTATATATCTCGTCCAAACACCTGAAAAGAGCCAAAGCATAATTCTTCACTACCAAATTTGTCAAACTTGTGAGAATCCTAGTCAGCCGCAGGTAGTTGTGATTAAATGGTTCAATCCACTCTTTTTTTCTTGACAAATATTCGTCGGATTTGGCAATTACTATTTCTGCGTTTTCCCCTTCGCGGCATTCCAGCCCGTAAAATGCCAGCATGACTTTTAGAGATTTGACTAAGCGACTTCTCAACTCTTCACTTGCCCTAAAAGCTTGAATTACCTCATCATTTAAAGTAGGAGCACTGGAATTAAAGCGGCTCTTTTCTCTCAGCGGAAACAGCCATTGAATGTAATTGTGCACGGATTCCAGCTTCTGGTAATCCCACGACCACATATCCTCGATCGCCCGACCTTGTGAATCAGGCTGCTGACCGAGATAGAATGCTAAAATTTTGTTTTGTTTGGTTGAATTACTCATTAATAAGCTGTTTTGTATGTAAATTGTATTTTTGGGCGGGCGGGACGCCCACCCCACAACCAGAAAATTAAATTTTTGTGTGGAACAGGCATCCTGCCTGTTCTTCAAAATAGTTTTCTTGAGTCGGTTTTAAGCGACTTTAGCTATTAGCCAGGGGTTTAAACCCCTGGCTGCTTCCCCCGGTTTACCGCAAAGTAACAAACTCTTCAGCAGTCGATGGGTGAATGCCAATAGTCGCGTCGAAGTCTTTCTTCGTAGCTCCCATATTAACAGCGATCGCCATTCCTTGAATAATCTCGCCCGCGTCTTTCCCCACCATGTGCACGCCCAAAACTCTGTCAGTATTAGTCTCAACGATTAACTTGACAAAAGTTTTCTCGTCTGCACCTGTCAAGGCGTGAAACATCGGCCGAAACTTGGCTGTGTAGCACTTAATTGAATCGCCAAATTTAGCCCTGGCTTGGCTTTCTGTTAAGCCGACTGTACCCGCTTCCGGCTGGGAAAATACCGCAGACGGCACATTTTCGTAATTGATTGCTCTGGGATTGTGGCCAAATTCAGTATCTGCAAAAGCCCGTCCTTCGGCGATCGCAATTGGCGTTAAATTGATTCGGTTGGTGCAATCTCCCACTGCAAAAATGTGCGGCTGACTGGTACGGCTGTCTTTGGTAACTGCGATCGCACAATTATCTATTTCTACTCCCGCATTTTCTAAAGCCAATTTTTCCAAGTTGGGCAAGCGCCCGGTAGCGCACAACAGCGCGTCTACTATGAGCGTTCTTTCGGATGTTCCCGACAGAGTTAATTTTAAGCCTTCTGGAGTTTTCTCAATGTGGTTGATCGAGCTTTCGGTCAAAATGTTTATTCCGTGCTTAATCATTCCTTCTTGCACGTTGGTGCGAATTTCTGTGTCGAACTCGTTCAAAATTAAGTCGCTGCGGATGATTTGAGTTACTTCGCTTCCCAACCCATTCATAATGCAAGCAAATTCAACGCCGATGTAGCCGCCCCCCCAAATGGCAAACCGTTTTGGCTGCTCTTTTTGGAGGAAGATTTCGCGGGAGGTGATCGCGTGTTCGATGCCGGGAATTGGGACTCTTCTGGCTTCTCCGCCGACTGCAATTAAGATTTTGGCTGCGGTAAATTTTTTGTCACCAACTTCGACGGTATGGGGATCAATAAATTTGGCGTATCCTGAGATTAATTCGACTCCGGCTTTTTCGAGGAAGCTGATGTGCAGTTTGCTCAGCCGCCGCACTTCTGTGTCTACTGTGGTGATGAGTTTTTCCCAATCGAAGCTGCTTTCTACTGGACTCCAACCGTAACCCACCGCATCTTCATAAAGGTGCGAAAATGTTGAGGCGTACACCATGAGTTTTTTGGGGACACAGCCGCGAATTACACAGGTTCCGCCTACTAAGTCATTTTCGGCGATCGCCACTTTTGCGCCGTAGGATGCTGCTCGCTTGGAACTCGCCAATCCGCCGGAACCCGCACCTATCACAAACAAGTCGTAGTCGTATGTCATAATTGTCTGTACCTTTTTATCGCCAACTTACCAATTTTACGCTTTACTTTTCTTAATGATATCTCAAAAATTTTTTGTTTTTTTTGGGGTCAACTACTTTACTTTTTCCCCTTAACCAGGTATTATTAAATAATAGAAATCTGTGCATTAATATAAAATTGCTCACACTCCCATTATTAGAGTATAACACAAGCGAACGACAAAAAAAATATAAAAATTTTACTCTTTTGAGAGCGCTACCAAGAAGGAAAGACCTAATTGTCGATCGCTCGTTATAGCCGAGTCGAACTCCCGTAAATCCCTGTAAAAAAGCGCAACTTTGATGCTCTTCCCGATTTTTAAGGGGTAGTAGAGGGCAAGAATCAGGGGGGAGCGGGGCTAATCGCAGCGCAGCGACAGAAAACTGATGCTACCTTAACCTATCGGGGCAATCACGGGAGATTATTACCCTACAGTTTTTGATAATTTCATCAATCCTTGATAATTGCTATATTATAAACATAAATTAATTCTCGGCCTAGCTTTATGATCGATTGGTTTTTGCTCTGGGGAGCGGCGCAGGGAGTTGGCATTCTCGTTCAACCCATCTTAGAAGACTTGATCAAAGACGGCGCGAAGGATTTTGCTAAAGATTTTTTTAAAGATTCCCTGAAAAACGTCTTATTTGGCGAAAAAGACCCGCGACAAGTCGCAGCGGGGAAAGCAATCAAAAAGTTTTTGGAGTTGGTGGAACAGCCGTTGAAAAGTGGCGGAGTTTCCCCAGAGCAAAGAAAGCTGTATATTAAAGATGTTAAACAGTTTATCAATAACAAGTCTGTTAAGGAAATTTTGGGCAAGGCTTTTGAGAGCGATCGCGAATCTCTCGATGCAAAACTTCTCGAACAAACCTGGACTCAACTAGATTTAACTCCTTTACCAGCAAGATTTAAGTGGCCCACCATCGCCAATCAGTATCTCAAAGCAGCTCAAGAAATTCTCTTTGACTCAAAAGACTTGCGCGATATCTTGAATGATCAAAAGTTGGATAAAATTCAGAAAAATACTCAAGAAACGGCGGGGATTATCCCCGATTTTGACTTGAGGCAATATCAAAAAGCTCTGCGCGAGCGTTACAGCAATCTCAATTTAAGCAGCGTCGATCCCAATACCTACGATTATCGGGAAAAACTGAAAGTTTGGCAAATCTTTATTTCCCAAGATGTGCGATCGATTTACGAATCATTTCTGCCCCAAGCTTACGAAATTCCTAAAGAACATCAACGGCGGCTGCAAGACAGCAATCAATTAGACGCGATCGATCTAGAAAATTTAGAGAAATATCGGCGCGGTTATTTTTCTCAGCCGATCGTATCCGTGTCAGATGTTATAAAGGACAAGCAAAAGTATCCCTACATTGTTATTTTAGGCGATCCGGGTTCTGGCAAGTCTATTCTGTTACAATATTTAGCATTAGAATGGGCGAGATCGCCCTTAAATAGCGTGACATCTCTGCCGATTACGCTGCTAATAGAATTGCGGATTTACATTCGCAACGTGGAATCAGGGCATTGCAAGAATTTCCTCGAATTTTTTCATAAAGATTCCGGTTTTATTTGTGACTTGAATCAGCATCAATTGCAGGAACAGCTTAAAGCAGGCGACGCTGTGGTGATGTTCGACGGGTTAGATGAAATTTTCGATTCCGGGAAACGAGAAGATGTAATTACCGCGATTCATCTGTTTACCAATGAGTATCCGCGGGTGCGAGTGATTGTCACGTCTCGGATTATTGGTTACAAACCTCAACGGTTGCAAGATGCAGGGTTTCATCACTTTATTCTCCAAGATTTGAATGCGAAACAAATTCAGGAGTTTGTTCGCCTGTGGCACGAATTAACTTTTACTGATGCTGGGGAAAAAGTGCGGATTAGTGAGCGCATGGAAAGAGCATTAGCGTATTCATCAACGATTCGAGATTTAGCGGGTAATCCGTTATTGTTGACGATTATGGCGATTTTAAATCGCGGGCAAGAATTGCCGAGAGACAGGGCGGAACTTTACAATCAAGCTTCGCGGGTATTGCTGTATCAATGGGATGTAGAAAGGTCTTTAGTAGAGGATAGCAGGCTCGATCCGAAAACTATTGATGCTAAAGATAAGCAAGAAATGCTGCGGCGAGTCGCTTACCAAATGCAAGCAGCACGTGAAGGCTTGGCTGGCAATATTATTAGTGCGGAAGATTTGGAGGAGATCCTGACAGCATATCTGAAGGATAAAGATTTCTATCTGCCGAAAGAGCGGGCAAAGTTGATAATTCACCAACTGCGAACCCGCAACTTTATTTTATGTTTTTTGGGGGCGGATACTTATGGGTTCGTGCATCGAACTTTTTTGGAATATTTCTGTGCGTCGGACGTTGTATATCGATTTGAAAAAACACAAAAACTTTCTTTAGAAGACTTGAAAATCGAGATTTTTGGCAAGCACTGGGATGATGAATCTTGGCAGGAAGTTTTGTGCTTGATTGCGGGATTGATTGCTGGAGAGTTTACAGGGAAATTGATTGAGTTTTTGAGTGAGCAGGATGGGGAAGGGCAAAAGTTCCGCAATCTGTTTTTGGCGGCGAAGTGTTTGGATGAGGTGAGGGATAGAAAGGTGATTGCTGCGGTTGAGAGTCAATTGCTAGAACGCTTAAAAAAGTTAACAAAGTATGACCTCAATGACTATCCTTTTCGTGACAAAAAAAATATCAATCTAGTTAGGAAAATTCGCACTCAAGCAGTAGCAGCAGTAGCAGCAACTTGGAAAGATGACCCGGAAACCTTACCTTGGCTCAAACAACGCGCTCAATCAGACGATGATTCGGCTGTGCGACGTGCAGCAGTCCAAAAATTAGTACGGGGGTGGAAAGATGACTCCGAAACCTTACCTCTCCTCAAACAATGCGCTCAATCCGACCATGATTCGGTTGTGCGACGTGCAGCAGTCCAAGAAATAGTACGGGGGTGGAAAGATGACTCGGAAACCTTACCTTGGCTCAAACAACGCGCTCAATCAGACGATGATTCGGCTGTGCGAAAAACAGCAGTCCAAGAAATAGCACGGGGGTGGAAAGATGACCCGGAAACCTTACCTTGGCTCAAACAACGCGCTCAATCAGACGCTAAGGGGGATGTGCGCTCTTCAGCAGTCCAAGAAATAGCACGGGGGTGGAAAGATGACCCGGAAACCTTACCTATCCTCAAACAACGCGCTCAATCAGACGATAATTTTGCTGTGCGATATGCAGCAGTCCAAGAATTAGTAGGGGGGTGGAAAGATGACCCCGAAACCTTACCTATCCTCAAACAATTCGCTCAATCAGACCAGAATTGGGTTGTGCGACGTGCAGCAGTCCAAAAATTAGTGGAGGGGTGGAAAGATGACCCCGAAACCTTACCTATTCTCAAAGAATTCGCTCAATCAGACGCTAAGGGAGACGTGCGAAAAACAGCAGTCCAAGAAATAGCACGGGGGTGGAAAGATGACTCGGAAACCTTACCTTGGCTCAAACAACGCGCTCAATCAGACGATAATTTTACTGTGCGATATGCAGCAGTCCAAGAATTAGTAGGGGGGTGGAAAGATGACCCCGAAACCTTACCTTGGCTCAAACAACGCGCTCAATCAGACGATAATTGGGTTGTGCGACTTGCAGCAGTCCCAGAATTAGCACAGGGGTGGAAAGATGACCCCGAAACCTTACCTATCCTCAAACAACGCGCTCAATCAGACCTTAATTCGTTGGTGCGACGTGCAGCAGTCCAAGAATTAGTACGGGGGTGGAAAGATGACCCCGAAACCTTACCTTGGCTCAAACAACGCGCTCAATCAGACGCTAAGGGGGATGTGCGCTCTTCAGCAGTCCAAGAAATAGCACGGGGGTGGAAAGATGACCCCGAAACTTTACCTATCCTCAAACAATGCGCTCAATCAGAGGATGATTCAGATGTGCGCTCTTCAGCAGTCCGAGAAATAGCACGGGGGTGGAAAGATGACCCCGAAACCTTACCTTGGCTCAAACAATTCGCTCAATCTGACGATGATTTGGCTGTGCGACGTGCAGCAGTCCAAGAATTAGTACGGGGGTGGAAAGATGACCCCGAAACCTTACCTATCCTCAAACAATTTGCTCAATCCGACCAGAATTGGGTTGTGCGACGTGGCGCAGTCCAAGAATTAGTAGGGGGGTGGAAAGAGAACCGGGAAACCTTACCTCTCTTTAAACTACTGGCTCAATCTGATGATAATTCTGCTGTGCGAGAAACAGCAATCCCAGAATTAGCACGGGGGTGGAAAGATCACCTCAAAACCTTACCTCGGTTCAAAAAACGCGCTCAATCACACTATGATTCTGCTGTGCGCTCTTCAGCAGTTCAAGAATTAGTACGGGGGTGGAAGAATGACCCCGAGACCTTATCTTGGCTCAAACAATGCGCTCAATCAGATCCTAATTCTGCTGTGCGAGAAACAGCAGTCCAAGAATTAGCACGGGGGTGGAAAGATGAGCTGGAAACCTTACTTTGGCTCAAACAATGCGCTCTATTTGATGATAATTTGGCTCTGCGACGTGCAGCATTCCAAGAAATAGCACGGGGGTGGAAAGATGAACCAGAGATATTTGAATGGTTGTGGGATATAGCTATCAATCATCCTTTTGAAGGCAAGTCCAAATTCCAAAATAATCCCAGACAAACAGCACTTGAAATCATGCTCCAGCAATACCCCGATCACCCAAAAACTTTAGAAATACTTCGCGATCGATTTGCCAATGATCGAGGTACACAACTCTCCCTGTTTTCCTAGGAAAAGTTGACCGAATTAGAGAAGGTGTGAGAGAAACACAAAAAGCAGAAAGAAAATATGACTGTAGCTACTAATATCCCCAAACTTATGCAGAAATAGTTGAATTTTTGGCGACTGCCACACTCCCGGCAGCCTTATCCAGTTTCAACTCTCGGAGGAAGCAAAAGAGCATATCCTCGACCTAATTTATGCCCACAATAATCAAGGCTTGACCCGCGCTGGAAAAAGCAAATTAGATAACTATCTAGTGCTAGAACATCAGATGACTCTCATCAAACAACTCACAAACACGTCGTTAAAGATTTAGTTTTTTTATATCTCGTCAATTAGCATCCAAACGATCGCCCTTCCAGCCGCGAAAACCGATAAGAAGTGTTAAGTTAGTAGTTAGTTGTGTCGATCGCACAGAAAAAAAATGCCTGAACTACAAACCGATACATACCAAGACCTCGACCCGCAAGTCCTCTCAAAGCCCGTTGTTGTGGGTCTGGAAGAGGTAACAAAAGTTTACGGGATTGGCGACCTGGAAGTTCGCGCCTTAAACGGCGTCAGCTTGACGGTAAGACAAGGAGAATATTGCTCGATTATGGGCGCGTCGGGTTCCGGCAAATCTACCGCTATGAATATTATCGGCTGTCTCGATCGACCTACGAGCGGCAGTTACTACTTAGACGGCGTAGATGTCGCCCAAATGCCCGAAGGAGAATTAGCCGGAATTCGCAATTTAAAATTAGGTTTTGTCTTCCAACAATTTCACCTGTTGGCTCAATTGACAGCATTAGAAAATGTCATGTTACCGATGGTTTATGCCGGTATTCCCGCAGCGGAAAGACGGGAAAGGGCAGTAGAGGCTTTAACGAAAGTAGGCCTGGAAAGTCGCCTGCAAAACAGACCCAATCAACTATCAGGAGGACAGCAGCAGCGGGTAGCCATCGCCAGGGCTATTGTCAACCGTCCCGTGTTGTTGCTGGCTGATGAACCTACAGGTGCATTGGATACAAAAACAACTCAAGAAGTAATGGATATTTTTACCGAATTCAATGAAAGCGGCATGACTGTTGTTATGGTAACGCACGAACCCGAAGTAGCGCGCCAAACTCGCCGCGTTGTCTGGTTCCGCGACGGTCAAGTTATTCACAACAATCTCAATCCCGCAGAGCTTTCACACGCGGTATTTTAGTATAATAGTCCGCGAAAAGCGAAAAGAAAATTGGGCGATTGAAATCGCTTCTAGACAAACGAAGTCCGCCTGCGCGGACTGAAGAATCAAGAGAGTATAACTCCTAGGCAAGAGGACTTTAGCTATTAGACAGGGGTTTTCAACCCCTGGCGGACTAATAGACAAAAGGCCAGATATGTGATTAATGAAAAGCACTCGGAAAAGCTTCCCAAACTCGATCGACAAAATCTCTAAGTTGCCGAGAAGCGATCGCACCATCCTTTTTTTCAGCATCCAGAGAGTGCAACTCGGTCAACAGTGAAATTACCTCAGTATCTAAAGCCGCCCGAAACAAGCTCAGCGGCCAAAGCAAATCAGCACCATCTCGCAAATCCGATAAAGTGTATTCTGTGGGTGAATCCTTCCCCGACACCGATACAACTAACATCAAAGGGCGCACCCAACAAACTTGACGTGCCTCAACCACTTGGATAACCTCAGAATGCAGGCACGCATCTCCACATTTTAAACTGACAATTTGACCAGGCTTAAAGTTCAAAGCACAATCCATTAATGCTCACACTTAATACAGACATAACAAAGCAGCAAAATAAGTGCTGCATCTCTCCACAGCACCCGAAAACATTATATCATAATTCCTTCTTCCTTCTTCCCTCTTCCCTCTTCCTTCTTCCTTCTTCTTAACTTTCATCAAGCTTTTTAAGATCCATTTCGAGCTGGGCACTCAACAATCGTGCTTCTTTTTTACCACCGCCACCATTGGCATAATCCGCCACGGAAATCGGAGAACCGATCGCAATTTTTACCTGAGCGCCCCATTGAGGAATGCGCGGGCGATAGCGGATACTCATCGGTACAATTTTTACCCCCAAACCCGGTTTGCTCAATTCTGCTTGAATTGCCAAACGCGCTAATCCAGGCTTAATCGGGTGAACTTCGCCATCCTGAAAAATGCCGCCTTCGGGAAAAATCACCAACATTTCCTTGTCGAGGAGTAGTTCCACCCCATAACGGAGACTGCCAATTGCCGGATGCTTGAGATCCACAGGAAACCCTCCCAAATTTCTGATGAACCAACCTTGCAGTCCTTTCACTTCATCAGCAGTTACCATAAACCGCAAATCGCGTCCAGTCACCTTCTGTCCAGTTGAATAAGGCATCATCAGGGCATCCCACCGGGATCGGTGCGTAGGGGCTAAGATGACAGGCCCGTCTTTCGGCAAGTGCTCCTGTCCGGTTATCTCAATCTTGCCAAAATGAAACGGTAGGACAACATAGTGACCTAGCGGATAGAGCAAGGATGTTAACCAAGGAGAAACGCGAGAGGTATTAGATGCTACCTTGGCAGGCATTGGCTTCACTAGAGATGATTTACTGGACTCAACGGCGATCGTGGCGGTGTGGGGCATAGCAATTAAGCTGCTTTCTCGAGATCTCAAGTCTAAAGTAAGTGATGGGACAAATCTTTAGTTTTTGGGTCGGGACAGTTTTGCTATTGGCCTTGTACCGATCGAGCGATCGCGCCCGCAAGAGATAATCTCTAACAGGTAAAACCTCAGCCAACCGGACAGCACTCATACAGAGTAGTCGGCCGCCTGGAAAGCTCGATCGGGCAATTACGGATCTATTATTCCAGCTAAAGGGTCAAGTTCGATTAAACATCGCCCAGAAGAGAGTAAAAAATTTTACCCGTTAATTTTTCCGGCGTGTTTCAAACCAAGAAATCAACTGATCGCGGCAAACAGACTCCATAATACCGCCGAGCACCTCTAAGCGGTGAAACGAATGCGCGCTATCGGGAATATTAGCAGCAGTCCGAATCGTGCCAGTTTTCTGGTCATCTGCTCCGTATACCAGCAGGCCAATTCGAGCTTGGACGATCGCACCAGCGCACATCGGGCATGGCTCCAGCGTTACGTAGAGCGTGCATTGGTTAAGATGCCAGTCTTGCAAAACTTTGCCGGCCGCCCGCAAAGCCAAGATTTCAGCGTGAGCAGTCGGATCGCAGTCTCGTTCTCGCCGATTTTGCGCTTCGGCAATCAATTTGCCAGTACCGTCAACAATTGCAGCACCCACGGGTACTTCACCGGCCTCACCGGCTGCTTGTGCCAGCTCCACAGCCCTAGTCATCCAGCGTTTGTGAATAAAATAAGTAGTATCACTAATAGACAATGGCTCAGTTTTAGAATTCACGTCATACCTACGTAACACAAAAACTTAAGATCGAGAAAGAAAGTTACATTACAGCTTAATAGAAAGTCATTTTTAATTATGGACACCACCAGGATAACCACTGAAATTGTTGAGCTGTTGTGCCGCATTAGCCGACAAAAGCTGCGCGAACAAGATATCACTCCCTTGGTAGTGTTTGTGACTGCTCTAATTTCCATCCTGCGCGGAGTGATGATTATTGACAGGACGATCGCAGTTGAAGAAGAAGAACGGCTGCAAAAGACTCTCAAAGCCTTTGCCAGCGGCGACCGCGATCGGGTAGAACTAATTCAGCGCCTTGTCAAAGGAGTATCCAAACAGCAGGTTTACTTCAACCCCACGGAATTGCTAACCCTGACAGCTTTGTTCTCAGAATCAGAAAAACTGTTGCTTATCGGTTCCGGCTATGAAATGTCAGCGGCCGACGGACACATCGATATGCGAGAGCAAATGTACTTACAGTCGATCGCAAATCGGCTCGGCCTCGACTCCAGACACATTGCAGTCCTAGAAACTTTATTTACTAAAGAAGGAACCCTCGACTCACAAGCTTTTGCCGAAGTTCAAGCTTTACTCGATCCCAGCGAATTCGAGTCCCGCGATCCGGTATTTGGTAAAGCAGCAAAGCACTTGCTGAGTATTTTACTCCGCAATTGACATCCTCACCGCCCTAAAGGGAGGGTGATTCCCAAGAATCACTTCTTGAGTTTTCTGCTTCGTCCCGTGCCAGCTAGACTGACTTTACCACCAGTCCCCGCCGCATCCAGTCCACAGACAGTTTGTTTTACTTCCAGGCTATGCCCTAGCCCAGAAATTAGTTCCAACCCACGATTTCTAACCACCTGTGCCGCTGCCACATCACGCGATGCAGTAAAGAAACACACTGGACAAGAATGAATTCTTTCGTCTAGGCGCTTTTTGCCCGTATGCGTCCCACACTCAGGACATTGTTGTGATGTGTAGTCCTTGTCTACCTTGGCAAAGAAAACACCTCGTTTAAAGCACACCCATTGTAGTATGTTGACGAATTGACCGAATCCAGCATCGGCACTATGTTTACTCAACATTCCTCTGGCCCAAGAGCGAAAGTCGATGTCTTCAACAAATATCATCCCTACGCCGTCACTCATACGGTGGGCTAACTTAAAGTGCCAGTCTTTCCTGGTGTCAGTAATCTGTTGATGAATTCTGGCTATTTTTTGATTGAGCTTATGTCTGTTATTCGACCCTTTCTTCTTATGCTTTAATCTACGTTGCAGTAATTTCAACTCGCGTTGTAGAGTTTGCAGGAAGCGAGGTCTAGCAATTTGCTCGTTATCGCTAGTAGCTACAAATTTATCAAACCCTAAATCCAAACCTCGCGGATGACCGGATATGGGTGTATCTGGCACAGATACATTTAACTGTAATGACAACATGACAAAATATCCGGATGCCCGTCGTACAACCCTGGCTTGTTTAATTTCAAACCCCCCTGGGATTTGGCGTGACAAGCGCAAACGAATCCACCCTAGTTGAGGCAATTTCAGCAAACTTCCATTGATGGGATTTTTGCCCAATTGAGGAAACACAAACGATCGCATTCGGTATTTGTTCTTGAAGCGAGGAAAGCCTAGTTTCTTCGCTCTCATGTCCTCAAATGCCCTGTCCAGCGTTCTTAAGGCTTGTTGCAATACTTGCGAATGTACGCTCGTGAGGAGGGGAAATTGCTCTTTGGCAAGAGTCAATCGTTTAGCCTGAGTGTGGTAACTAGGGTATGGCTCGTCAGCCCTGAGTATGTACTCCTGTTCGATGGAACAAGCATTTACAGGCGACTTGCGGGAATTCAACCAGTCTTTGCGCTCCCGCAAAGCAAAGTTCCATACAGAACGACACACAGCGAATATCCGCTCGATAGTATCGACCTGTTCTGGAGTTGGTTCTAGTTTGAATTCCCACGTCATGTTTAGCATGAAATTATTTTACACGCTTACTGAGTATGTGTAAAACTGTCCTCCACTTCGTTGAAGGACGGGGTTTTAGACGCAAATTTTCGATAAATTTTGGATCGGTAAAAGTCGTGAGAAGAGTTTGAGGATTTGGCGCTGTGTCCATTTGAGATGGGACTTGGGCGCTCTTACCCTCAAAAACCGGGTTGTTTAACCCCTACCAAGAGCCTTGCACGGCGTATGTTCGTAAAAAACCTGGTTTCGGCCTAACTCCCGCTTTATTTTTTTTTGCAAGAGTCGATCGACCCTTGTATCCCATTGAACCGAATCAATCTAGAATCTAAAAGCGACTTGTCGCTACCTTAATGCACCCTGCTCGGTCTCAAATCTCAAATTGATTGATTATGCAAATTGAATGGCAAACCGCCAAAACCTACGAAGACATTCTCTATCACAAAAGCGGTGGCACCGCCAAAATTACCATCAATCGACCTCACAAACGGAACGCTTTCCGTCCCAAAACCGTGCAGGAACTGTGCGATGCCTTTACTGATGCCCGCGAAGACACAAAAATCGGCGTTGTCCTTTTCACAGGTGCGGGGCCTCATACAGACGGCAAATACGCCTTTTGCGCCGGCGGCGACCAAAGCGTGCGGGGTACGGCGGGATATGTAGACGAAGGTGGCATACCCCGGTTGAACGTGCTCGACTTGCAGAAGTTGATTCGATCGATGCCCAAAGTGGTAATTGCTTTAGTTGCAGGCTACGCAATTGGAGGGGGTCACGTTCTGCACTTAATTTGCGACTTGACGATCGCTGCTGACAATGCTATTTTCGGACAGACCGGCCCCAAAGTCGGCAGTTTCGACGGTGGTTTCGGAGCTAGCTATCTCGCCAGAGTCGTTGGTCAGAAAAAAGCCAGAGAAATTTGGTTTTTGTGTCGCCAGTACAGCGCGCAGCAAGCCCTAGAAATGGGTTTAGTCAACTGCGTCGTGCCCGTCGAACAACTAGAACTAGAAGGGATTCAGTGGGCGGCGGAAATTCTCGAAAAAAGTCCGATCGCGATTCGCTGTTTGAAATCTGCTTTTAATGCCGACTGCGACGGTCAAGCCGGTTTGCAAGAACTGGCGGGAAATGCCACTTTGCTGTACTATATGACCCAGGAAGGCGCCGAAGGCAAACAAGCCTTTTTGGAAAAACGGCAACCTGATTTTAGTCAATATCCTTGGCTGCCATAGCTGGATGGAGAAATCAGTTTTTTTTATGCGCTCATATTACAGTAGATGCTGCTGATTTTTATGAGTTAGTAAAGCCAAATGCACCCGATGTCCAAAAGTGTCAGTATTGATACCAGTTCCCAAAAAGAATGAAACTGCTTTGTCAGATCCAAACCATGATAACGATCAGTGATTTCCCAATCGAAAATCGAAAATGGTATGATCTATCCTGCTGCCGACTAACTAAACCGAGACTGCTGCTGCGGATTTTTCGGTTAACGTTGTGCATGTAAGCTGGCAGGCATGACGCTCGGAAAGAGTGACGGCGGCATCCTGCAGTATCAGAGTCGATTCTTGCCACATTCCAATTTCTTCTATGTTTTCCCAAGATGACCTAAAAGGCGAAACCGCTAAAGCACAAGCTTTCCAGTGACCTTGAACCGGCCCGCCTAGTAAAGCGCAAACACCCCCGCGTCTCCCCTCAGGGGTATAGTGCCTGCAGTGACGGCAAGCTGAAGTTAAAGGTGAAGTTAAGGAGGTTTGCATAAAAGTTCTTAGGGAAATCATTTTCATCTCTAATTCTCCCTTGCAGAGCTAGCCTGCCTGAGAGCCTCCCAGCCTTTATTCTGTCTGGATTGTAGCGATCCCCGGAGCATAATTAAATTTTATAATTTATTTATAATCTCGTTATATATAGAAACAATTAGCTCTGTCGTTGCTCATTGTATAGGTAAAAACAAAGCTTAAAACTTTATAAAGCCGTCAGGGATCAAGAAAAAGTACAAATGTGAAACGACTATGAGACGTTATAAATAAGCGGTAGCTCAGGATACAAAAAGCTGCTGAGAGTTTCGGTAAGCTGCCCCCGGGACACACCAACAATTAAGTCTTAAAATGAAAATGAAAAGATAACCGCAGGCGATCGGGCCCCTGTTGCATTGACGCCAAAAGTAGCTAATCATAAAATAGGCAAGTTTTCAAGCTTCTTGTTTATCTCTACAATCAAAACATTAAAATTAATTCAGAGGCGGTAGGAGTTTTGCTAATGAGTAAGCGTTCTTCGGTTGAATCCCCAAATCATCAATCCTCTTCAACCCCAATCAAGCCTGCTTTGCAAGCAGTCCTGGGGAGTCTAGATGTAAACCTAGAAGCAGAACTGACAACATACAGAAGGCACAGGAGGCGCGCCGAACAGTGGGTGTCGCCCTCAGTTCGTACCGGCAAGCAAACAGCCACAACCGAGCAACAGCTAGCCCAAAATTTGGCGCCGAAGACTGCGGAGGAAACCCAGCAGCCGCTATCGCTGCCCCTATCCGTTGCCGGCACTCAGGGCGATGCCCCGCTAGCAACTACCAGGGGTGGGACAAAATTATCTAGCAGTGCCTTGGCACCCAACAAGTATCTCGAATCAAGCGAAAAACTGATCGAAAGTTTGGACGAGTCAAAAGCTGAGCCTACGGTAGAACGCAGTTTAGCCGCCAGTTTGTTAACTCCCTTGGGACTGAGTTCGATGCTGCTGTTTTTGCTGTCATGCACAGCTTTGGGCTACGCAGTCATGTACCCGTCAAATCTGGTTAAGATGGCAGGCCTGAGCCGTTTCCTCGATCGCACCTCACCCTCTTCAAGCGACAGTCCCGCCTCTACTTCCATCTCAGATACCAGCACCAAGGAACTGCCGAAAGCTCCAAATCTGGTATCCAAGGAATTTGTGGAGCTAGATTTGAGCACTCTCAGCAATGTCAAGCCGACAGTCAGCCCGATTCCTTCCCCGTCACCAAAAGCATCAATCCCGCCAACCCCGCCAGCGCCTCCGGGCCCCAGCGGGGTTGTGCCGATTCCTACAGAAGACGGCAACCCCCCCAGAGGCAGGGAACAAGGACTCAACAATCTGAGTACGGCTTTGCTTCCCACTCCCAGCCCTAGCGCCGCCCAGCCAGTGCCGGCACTGCCAACACTGCCTCCAACACCCTCCCCAGCCCAGCCTGCCGCCACATCTCCGGCGACAGCATCCCCAGCCGCAGCATCCCCGGCGACAGCATCCCCAGCCGCAGCATCCCCAGCCGCAGCATCTCCCCTAGGAAGGCCTGCACGTGCGGCAGACGGTTTCTATTACGTTGTCACCGATTACACCGACGAAAAATCGCTGCAGCAAGCCAGAAAAGCAGTTCCCGATGCCTACGTGCGGAACTTCTCAAAGGGTGTCAAGATCCAAATGGGGGCTTTGAACGATGCTGCCTCAGCAGAACGTTTGGTGAAAGAACTCCAAGAAAAAGGGGTGAAGCCACAATACTATCAGCCATAAATTAGGCAAAGACAATTAAACTGATGATCGGGGAGTAGGTTGGGCCCGAGGCACGAACCCTCCGTTTCGCTTCACCCAACAATTGCTCAGTTTTGATGGGTAATGCTCGCGCCCTACCCATCCTAAAAATAATCATGACGACCTAACTTTGAGGGAATTAAAAATTCAAAATTAAAAATTAAAAAGACGATTGATGAGTTTTCATTTTTAGTTTTGAATTCTGATTTCTCTGTGTTAATTCTAAAGTTGAAAATCGGGAGACTGGCAAAATGGGATTATTCGATCGCCTATGGCGAGTGATTCGAGCCAATATTAACAGTTTGGTCGGGGCTGCAGAAGACCCAGAAAAAATTCTGGAACAGGCTGTAATGGATATGCAGGAAGATTTAGTGCAGCTCAGACAAGCTGTGGCAGGAGCGATTGCCGCTCAAAAACGCACTGAACGCCAGTGCTCCCAAGCTGAGTCTACAGCAGCAGAATGGCATCAGCGGGCGCAGCTAGCTTTGCAAAAAGGCGAGGAAAATTTGGCGCGGGAAGCTCTGACGCGCAAGAAATCTTATCAAGAAACGGCAACGGCGATGAAAGCCAGTCTCGGACAACAGAACGCTGTTGTGACTAAACTAAAAGAAAATATGCGGGCGCTCGAAAGTAAAATTTCCGAGGCAAAATCTAAAAAAGATATGTACATTGCCCGAGCTCGATCGGCCGCATCGTCGGAAAGGCTTCAAGAAATGATGGGCAATCTCAGTACCGGCAGCGCTTTGAGCGCGTTTGAACGGATGGAAGAGAAAGTCATGCAGCTAGAAGCTCGCTCCGAAGCAATCGCAGAACTCGGAACTAATGATTTAGAAAAGAAGTTTCTCTCTCTCGAAGGTGCCGACGATGTGGATACCGAGTTGGCGGCGATGAAAGCACAAATGCTTCCGGGCAAGAATACACCCAAATTGCCGTCGAGCGAGCCGCCCGCATCCTGAACCCCAGACAACAGAACAAGAGTCGGGACGAGCAAAAACTTCTCAACAGCCTAGCTAGAGATGGCTCGAAGCCTGTGGGGGAATTCCCGGATCGAAGTTAAACTCAATAGATAGGTGCATGAATAAGCTTGCCTGCATCACATTACTCGATCGCTTTAAACTGGATTTATCTGTCTGCAAAAATTGCCAAAAACTAAATCGCACTAAAAATCTGACAAGAGTGAATTTCACAACTGCGGGCTAGGGCTATCAAGCCTGCTTTCCGCCTACTTCGTACACCTCACCCAGGAAAAATAGCATTATGGGATTATTTGACCGCATTAGCCGAGTCGTCAAAGCCAATCTTAACGATCTGGTCAATAAAGCTGAAGACCCGGAAAAGATTTTAGAACAGTCCGTTACGGATATGCAGGAAGACTTGGTGCAGTTGCGTCAGGCCGTTGCCAGCGCGATCGCCACTCAAAAGCGTACCCAGACTCAGTACAATCAAGCTGAATCTCAGTCTAACCAGTGGCAGCAGCGCGCTCAGCTAGCCCTGCAAAAAGGAGACGAGACTTTGGCCCGGGAAGCGCTAGTTCGCAAAAAGTCTCACGCTGAAACGGCGGCTACGCTGAAAGCCAGCCTGGATCAGCAATCGGCTCAGGTGGAAAGTCTCAAGCGCAATTTGATTGGTTTGGAGAGCAAAATTTCCGAAGCTAAGACTAAGAAGGATATGCTCAAGGCGAGGATATCCGCTGCTAAGGCTCAGGAACAGCTCAACAATACCATTGGCACATTGAATACTGGCAGTTCAATGGCAGCTTTCGATCGCATGGAAGAAAAAGTTTTGCAGATTGAAGCTCGCGCGGGAGCTTCGGCAGAATTGGCCGCCGGCGGCAGCAATTTAGAGGAACAGTTCCGCTTGCTCGAAAGCGGCGGTGATGTTGACGACGAGTTGGCTCAGATGAAAGCTCAACTGACCGGGGGTTCTGTGTCTCAAGGTCAATTGCCTGCAGCGGGTAAAACGGCAGCAGCTAGTAGCTCGGAGTCGAGCCAGGTGATTGACGCTGAGTTGGAAGAATTGCGATCGCAGCTCAATAAAATGTAGTAATCTCTATCCAAATTTACCTATTTCTCAGATCGCAGGTTTGATAGAATGCTCCGCCGACCTACAGGGCTAGCTTGGGAGGTCGGAGTTTTTTTCAGTAATTTTTAAATGCACACAATAGAAATTTTGTCAACTATCTTTATATTGATTTAAGGAATTAACTCTTTAAAAAGTGATAGAGTAATTTTATTCCTTGCAATCGGGCTAGCTTGGGAGGTCGCAGTGTTTTTAGCAATTGTTAAGTACACAAAATAGAATGGGTGTCAACTATCTTTATATTGACTTAAGGAATTAACTCTGTAAAAAGTGATAAAGTAATTTTATTCCTTGCAATTGCGTCGGCGTCGCCCGATCGTAACTGTAAATAACTATCAAATATGGCTAATCTGTCATGCCCGTGCACTTTTCTAGAGGCTTTTGTAAAATCAAGTTTTTCAAGGCATTAGCACTTGGTTTTTCAATTGCAGCTATTTGCCCCGCACTGCTATCAGCTCTAAGTGTTGGCGAGTCGATGGTTGGTACCGACTCAGGGGTGCAAGCGCCAATTTTGCATGATAATTTACCGTCTCAATTAAAACTAAATCAAGAAACAGCAGACGATCGCGATCGGCTTCGTGATTTATACTCGGGTTCAGAATCAGATAGAGGCAGTAAAGAGCAAGAAAATAGCATCCCGGAGCTCGATCAAACGACGCAAAGTGAGGCCCCAGAAACTCTCCCTCAATTGCCGAACCGAGGAGAAAACAGACAAGAATTTCCCATTCCCAACCCGCGGCAGCCAAATCCGGCTCCCCTCCCATAACCCGCGCGGCCAGCGCCCTTGCTTTCATGCGAACAGCTTTTGCCGCCTGCTTTTCCCGCGCCGGCACAGCCAGCAGAAGTGGTAAGATTCCGGGTACGATAAAAGTCGATCGATGGCGGAAGTAGTTGGCAGTTGATTTACCGCGAGCCGATCGTGCAAAATCCGAGAAGAGAAATCGCGATCGCGCTGTGGCCGGAAGCAGATAATCGGGGTAGAAATCGGGTTGCGGCGCTGAGGCTGTTTCAGGATTTTACTCAGAGGGGGGAGAGAGATGTCTTGGCGGCGCGATCGCAGTTCTGTCTCGGAATGGCAGCATTTGGCGCTACCGTGAGCAGGAACGACGCTGACCGTTAATTTTTGAGGTGGCGGGGTTGCAGTACGTGCGGTTGTTGGCTCCTGAGACGCTGCTGCGGGTGCGATCGGATGTGGCATTGGTTCGGGCCGAGCTTTTGGCGATCGAACAATTCGGTATAAGAGGCTCAGACACATTGCGGGGCTACCGTGAGGATGCTTTGCTGGCAGATAGCGGGATTTTTGATTCAGTTGAGTTGCGGTATCCGATGCAAGCGCACCGACGACAAACAAGGAGTTTTGCAGGTGATGCCGTTTGTGGATTTTGGCAATGTTTGGAATCCCAGGGAAAGCGCGGTTTTGGAAGCGAATCTTTGCTGTCAGCGGGATTGCGGCTGCGGTGACTGTACCGCGAAAGGTGGAATGCTCGCGGAGGCTGGGGAATTCCTTTGATTGATATTAAGTCGAGCAACAGGAGTTTACAAGAGCGCGGGCTATATTTTTCTGTATAATTCAAACCTTTTTAGGAAAGCAGTCGTTTTGCCCTTGGCGGAACTGAGCACTTCCGCTATATAGTAATAAGTATCATTTGGCACTCCTCTGTAGCTGCCAAGAGTGCATTTTACTGATAATCTTTAAATTAAACTATGTCTAAGGTGCGGTTGCTGCTTTTAAGTTCTTTTGCTTCCGGTTTTGGGCTTTGCTCAATCATTTTGGCGATGTTTACGATGACTTCTAGGTTGTCGTTTACGTCTTTTTTTACCTTTGTTTTAACTTTGGTTTTTTTTGGAATTAATCTAATTTTTGCTTTGCATTATTATACATCAATTACTAAGCAATTGAGTGTTAAAGGTAAAAGAAAAGCGAGAATTTAGCGGTTGTGAAGCAGAAGCGGAAAAAGGCATGGAGAGTTTTTTAGGGAATTTGAATGGAATCCAGGAAAATGCCTGTGGGTTAGGAAAACTATCTAGCTGTAAGCCATAATTATTTAAAATCTCATTATTTATGAGGTGCGATGGGGAAAAACTCTAGACATCTCCGAAAACAACCAAAGCCTCTGTGTACTTAAGCTCTAGGCCGTAAATGCAATCATCCTAAATTAGCTAGTATGTACGATAAAACCCGAGTTTGAGATATTTATTGTTGATAAGTAGACCAAAATATTGAGAGATATATTGAGTTAAACTAACCCTTAGTTAAGGTTATTTTAACAGTTATTCACCTCTCCAGTGCTAGTGGCTAATATTCCTTCCCGCCGACCCAAAAGCCAATAGGTCATCATTTCTCCTCTTCCCTTGACCTCGATCGTACCCCTTGGCTCTAGTAAGTATTTATTCTGTAATTTGAGATAAGTCGCATCGGTGACTTGAATGTATCCCGGTTTGCCGTGGGATTCCATCCTTGAGGCGATATTCACCGCATCACCCCAGAGGTCATAGATAAATTTCTTAATCCCAATTACTCCGGCAATTACAGGACCCGTATTAATCCCGATCCGAATTTGTAGAGATTCCCCAAAAATATTCTCCACCTCTTGCATATAGGCTTGCATATCCAACGCCATGTTGGCGATCGCTTCGCAATGATCCGGTCGAGAAGCGGGTAAACCCCCAACTACCATGTAGGCATCCCCAATGGTTTTAATTTTCTCTAAGCCATACTTTTCAGTGAGTTGATCGAAGGCAGAGAAAATTTGGTTCAAACCTGCTACCAATTGCAACGGCTCTATCCGTGCCGAGATACTGGTAAAACCTACGATATCCGCAAACAAAATCGTGGCTTCTTCAAAATGTTCAGCAGGGGATTCATTAGTCCGCATGAGGCGATCGGCAATTTCCGCAGGTAAGATATTCAAAAGTAATTGTTCTGACTTTTCTTTTTCTTGGCGCAATTCTCCAGTTCTTTGCTCCACTCTAGCTTCCAACTCTTCATTTGCCAAATGGAGGGCATCTAGAGAATCCTTCAGTTGTTTGGTCATGCCGTTAAAAACGTTGGCTAATTTGCCAAGTTCAATGATCGAACTAACCTCCACTTGTTGGTTGAGATTGCCCTCAGCAATCGCTTCCGAAGCAGTGGTGATCCGCTCCACAGGACGGATAATCCGGCGAGCGGTCAGGATACCCAACAAAATTGCCATAATCAAAGTGGCTAAACAGAGCAGGATTGTAGTCTGAGTATTGGCATTAATCTGATTCATAAAGTCTGCTTCTGGAATAGTCACCACCACCAACCAGTCAATACCTTTACTATCTCGAAAAGGAGCGACTTGGACGAAATAATTTTTACCATCGACGGTAAACTTCAGTTGATGAGATGCTTGGATATTTTGAAAATCATGAAACTGCTCTAGCAAAGCTTGACTTGCTTTTTGGGTGATGGCATTGCTACTATTGACAACGTTGAGTCGTTCAACTCGTTGCTCTGGCAGTTCGACAACCTTTTCTGGGTAATTTTTAAAGGGCTTTTCTTCTGTAGAGGTGGCAATCATTTCTCCAGAACGTTCCAGAATAAAACTTTGCCCAGTTTTACCGATTTTGAGCTTGCTTAAAAAATCCCCAAACATTACCAGATTTAAGCTTGTCATCCATACTCCTTGGAGATCTCCTGTCTTCTTGGTATATATGGGTTTGCCAGCCGCAATGTATAGGAATTCACCTGTAATGTGGGGATACACTGTTCCCCAAACAGCTTGCTTTTTCTGGACTGGAATTTTATAGTAGGGGCGTTTGCGGGGGTCCCAGTTAGGTTTCCCGGCGTTGGTAATTTCCCGGCGTTCCCCCTCTGGACTGCTGGTATAGGTAGTCAAAGTGTGGTTATTTTCTACCTCCGAAGCACGGATGACGAGCGCGCCATCCTCCTGCCGCTCAGCCCCAAAAAACTCCTGATTGGCGTTAACAAAAACTGTGGCAGCAACATGGGGAAAGGCTGGGAGTTGTTTCCATAGAAACTTCTCTACATCTCTCCCATTATTAAGATCGATGCGGTTTTGGCTCAGAGTTGCATCATAGCTTTCAAAGGTTTGAAAGGGAATAGCAACCAGATAAGTTAGATTTTCCTGGATGCGATCGCTAATATCATTCCGCAACTGAGTAGCTACATCATTTACTGCTTTTTGACCGTTTCTATAGGAAAGATAACCAACAACAGCCACTGCTCCAACTGTTTGGACAACAAATGGAACAATTAGCATTATTTGTAGCGAAATTTTTGTGAAAAGTCTAGGCGATAAGGGCATCCTTGATTTACCAAGCATAGTGACTTCTCCCGACATTGATACGTAAGATAAGTTAATCAGAATTTAATTTGCATGCGCCTACACCCTACACCTCATACTCTACAACCCTTTCGACAATTGCAACATACAATTTATTGCTCTTGGGTCACTCTGATGGGAGTATAATAGCCGAAAACGACCCAAACTCAGTTGCTGTCTATGGATGAAGCCCGCCCATCTCTACCCACCATCAATTTTATTTATGAATATTGTGCCTCCTAGGGGGGTGACAAACCGCCGGAAACCCATAGTTAGTAAGGATTGAGTTAACTTGTGGTAAAAAAAGATAGGCAGCAGAATTGTTACACGCTTGCTTATCCAAAAAAATAATGATACGAAGATTCTACCAGACTCATTTACAAAAATACCTGACGCAATATCAGTTTTTGGTGATAACAACCTTGCTATTTTTGATGCAATCTGAAAAACAAGTGAGATGAGATCGGCTCTCCCGAGTATTTCCCTGTCTAATTACAGCCGAAAGTCGGAGACGTAAATTACAAAAATTTTTAGATTTACCCAACTTAACGAACGAATTAATTGGGTTCCCATTAATTACTTATTGGTTGACCAATTATTGCCGTATTGGTCAAAGCTGATCAATATCAATCGAGCGCAGTCAATGGGTGTATTAATCTCTTCATGGTTAGTTAGCTTAATCGGGAAGCGAAGAGCAATTCCATTATACTGGTCATTGTTGCCCAATTTGGGCAGCCGCAACTTCGAGGAACAAACTACAAATATACGGCAAGTTTTACCATTATTTTCAGAAGATAAAGTCATCGTTTTAGGAAACCGGGAATTTTGCGAGTTCGACTTAGGAAAGTGGCTGAAGGAAAAGGGTGTGTCTTTTGGTTTAATTAAGACTCAAGAGGAATCATTGTATCGAAATAGAACATTTAGTTTGGCAACGGTTAGATGAATTAGGAATCATGCTGTGGAACCTCTTGATATTTTCAAGGTAAAAGAGTGAGAAAAACTCCGCCTGCAACTGGATTTGATGTTGCTTGTAAGTAAAAAAGAAACTCTGGGGCATGGCAGGTTGATGAAGCGTGGTTTATTCTCACAGGTTTAGGGTTATTGTCGGCAGCGATCGATGCTTACAAGCAACGGATGGGCATATTGAAGAAATGTTTCGAGATTGTCAAACAGGAGGCTACGATCTGGAAGGAACTAGCTTACAAGTAAACCGATTGATTAATATAATTTTGCTCGTGACACTCGCCTACAGTTCGGTAATATTTGAAGGCAATGAACTTCGGAAAAAGCAGGTAGGAAAATATGTATTTCGGCGTCAAGAACCTAAAAAAACATATCGAAGACGGAGTACATTTGGTGTTGGCGCCAGATGGAGAAAAGTGGGTTAATTATCTGGAACAATATTCTGATGAGGTGGAACAGTTCATCAAGTTAACTCGAAATAAACGCCGCTTTTATCCACAAGGTATGCGGGCTGCAACCCTGATTCGGTCTATCTCCTAAGCCTCTTTGTCACCCCCCTAGGGGTTTTCAACCTCGATTCTCCATCCTGTCGCACAGAATTTATTCTGGCTACTGAATTCTGGATTCTTCTGTAAACTGATAGCGATCGTCACCCTAATTGGAGTGGCTGGAAGTTAGGCGTTTGAGTGCGAATTTCCTAATGGTAGTGCTGGCATTAATGACTATGGCACTGCGCTGTGGTTGACGGGAATGTTGATGAGCACGATCGCCTCTGATTAGTTTCCGAAAACAGCCCAAGGGCAGGTGCTTTGTTTTTTCCTGGCGTTGTGTGCGATCGGCGTATGTGGTTATTTGACAGCAGCGCTGACCACATTTTTTGTGAGTCAGGATGCTGAGAGCGATCGAGCAGAAATAGCGGCTACACAATCAATTCAAGCTGTGGAAACAGAAATTACTGCACTGCCAAGGTTCAAGCCTGCTTGACGAAAAGGTTTAGGCCTGTGAATTGCTGACCTTGGATTTGAGCATGAAGTCGATCGCTCTCGATGCGATACTAGAGAAACGATGATGTCTGTCCAATTATAGATAACCTTTTACTCTAAACTCTTCCAACCGAGAGATGATATTTAAAATTTTGAATTTTACTATTAAAATACCCTCTAGCGACTCAAATAAAAAGCCTTTAAAAGGATGGTAAAAACAAGCCAAATAAATTCATGATAGGGAATCAAAAAAACTCGATTCAGGATAAATCCCATATTTAACTGTTCAAATTCTTAACAGTTATTCTAGGGTTCAGTGGCTAATTTTCTATCAGTTTTAGCCACTGTGGATAATTAAATCAATGTCATCTCCACTTCTGACTTGCATTTAATTCGAGTTTTTTATGATCCTTGTCCTCTAAAGCTTGTAGTATCGTTCCCAACAAGGCTCGCAGTATTGAAGGTTAACCTGGTTCTATTTATTACATTGACACGAGAAACTCATGGAAAACACATTGTTCGATCGCACATTCCGGGACAGCGAAGGCAAAATTGTTATAGCTCAGATGCCGAATCTACCGCTGAGTGTCGGGATTCTAGCTACTTTATTAACGCTCATTGTTACAACAG
Source organism: Microcoleus sp. MON1_C1 (assembly GCF_036701945.1). Classification (NCBI taxonomy): domain Bacteria; kingdom Bacillati; phylum Cyanobacteriota; class Cyanophyceae; order Oscillatoriales; family Microcoleaceae; genus Microcoleus; species Microcoleus sp. MON1_C1. The sequence continues at coordinate 58,209 of NZ_JAUBRO010000021.1, forward strand.
GTCAAATTAATTTAGGGTTGCAGCTAGTAGCCTTTGGCTCTTTGTTTACTTGGGCTTGGGAAGAATTATTTCAAGGCGTTAATTACTTTCGTAGAGCATTAGGTCTGATTGCGCTTGTTGGTCTAATTGCGTGGAAACTTCAATAATTAGGTAAGCATAAATCAAATCAATAAGGTATAGCAAAACCTTTAATCAGGCGGATGAGGAACGGTGGAGAGGTTGACAGGCTGTAAAGGACAATCCAAAAATTAACACCAATCGGATGTGGGAACACCTGAACAATGCTCAACTCATTCGCTACCTGCTACTATTGACGGTTGGCTGGGCGATCGTGCAGGCGTTAGCATATTTTGAAAGGGTTCTGATTGTTTTTATTTTTGCAGCTATTCTCGCCTTTCTGCTGAACTCTCCAGTCAACTTTGTATCTCATTTCATCCCTGGTTGGGTAGGGGTAGTGCTGGTCTTTTTACTGGCTTTGTAGCTTCTAGGTGGGTTAATGGCAAAGTAAGGATTAGCTACCCTTTCCCAAGCACAAGAGTTATTAGAACAGGCTCTTCAATTTTTAGTCTAGGCGATCGCACTGTTGGAAACACTTCAATCCTTTCTGCTAAAGCGCAATATTACGCTCGATTTCAGCACCTTTGAGGCACAACTGCGCCAACAAGTCCTCGGCATCATTGGCATGGGTTTTTCCACACTGCAAAATCTGTTATTCAATTTGCTAGATGTGATTGTGATTGCGGTGGTTAGCTTCTTTAGGCTGCTAGATGGTAGACGACTATGGAATCTGATCGTGAGGTTCTTTCCACCCGGCTTACGCGATAATTTGACCAGGGCAATTCAAAAGAACTTTCTGGGTTTCTTTTGGGATCGGTTGCTGTTATCAATCTTCTTCGGCATCTCTACCTTTGTGGTGTTTATTTTGCTGGATATTCCCTATGCACTGGTCATGGCTGCAGTCGCAGGCGCATTTGACCTGATTCCCGGTATTGGCGCAACGATTGGGAGTAGCCTAATCTGCCTGATTATTCTGCCTCAAGGAATTCTGCTCAGTTTGAAAGTTTTAGTGGGTTCCATTGTTTTACAGCAGGTTGAAGAAAACTTACTCATGCCCCGTATTATATTATGCAAGGCTCCATTAATATAAATCCAGTCATTATGTTCTTTGCGCTATTAGTGGGGGCGCGAGTCGCTGGATTGGTCGGAGTTTTTCTGTCGCTCCCGATCGCGGGCGTGGTGATCGGCATCCTGGATATTGATGAAATACGTGGGGAAAAGACAGAACAACCTTCTGGTTGATGTGGAAGCTAGTTGGCTTGAGGTTTCTATTAAGATATTTTGTTTTAAATCTTTGGGAGAGCAATTATGAAAGGTTTAAAGGGAAAAAATGCACTCATTACTGGAGCGAGTTCAGGCATTGGGCAGGCGATCGCCATTCGTCTTGCTCAAGAAGGTTGCAACATTGCCGTTAACTATCGCAAAAGCTTAGAAGAGGCAGAAGATACTGAAGAAATAGCTCTGCAAAAAGCCTGTGGACAAGCATCGGAATGCGGGGTTGAAACGCTATTAGTTCAGGGAGATGTCTCCAAAGAAGACGACATCCTTCGTATGGTGAATAGTGTCATTGATAAATTTGGTAGTCTGGATATCCTGATTAATAATGCTGGGATTCAAACAGAAAGCGCCTCCCATGAAGTGCCAACCGATGAATTCGATCGCGTAATTGCCGTTAATTTGCGAGGTGCATATCTCGGTGCGCGGGAAACCATTAAGCATCTGTTAGAGCAGCAGCGCTCTGGGGTGATTATCAATATTTCGAGTGTGCATGAAGTCATTCCCCGCCCGATGTATATCAGCTATTCCATCAGCAAAGGCGGCATGGGAAATCTGACTAAAACCCTAGCGTTGGAATACGCAAACCGAGGCATCCGCGTCAATGCTATTGCGCCCGGTGCAACGATTACACCGATTAATGAAAGCTGGACTGACAATCCAGAACAAAAGGCAGTGGTTGAAAGCCATATCCCAATGGGGCGGGCAGGCACATCGGAGGAAATGGCTGCAGCAGCGGCATTTCTGGCATCAGATGAAGCGGCTTACATTACGGGACAAACGCTCTATATTGATGGTGGATTGACCCTCTATGCTGACTTTCGCGAATCTTGGTCTGCCTAAATTAACTGGGAGAAACTATGGAGAGGAAATAGGCGATCGCTGTCATTTTACCTAAACAAGGATTTTTTTTGGCGATCGCTTTCTTTACTCACCGGACACTAGACTAAACCGCACTAAGGTGTCATGCAGATATGATTGAACGTGGCAGCCAGGAAGGCATTGCGGACGAGTTAGACCGCAAATATCTCAAGTAGTGGTATCTTGCTGCGTAACAATCAAATAATTCATTGGGGCGATGAACTTGATAGAGAAAAATCATCGATCGCGCTGACGTGACTGCGCTCCTAAAATCAATAGTTTCTGCTATTAAGGTAAGTCATGAAATTAATTAATTATTTTAACATCTAATTCGGATTTTGGAGCGATTTTCTGGGCGACTTTTTCCTACTTTTGCCCTTTTTTCGGTGGCATAAAATGGTATTTTCCAGCGCCAAGACGCTGTGAGCTATAGATGCCAGCATCACCTGAAAAAAGGTAGCTCATCACACAAGCGATCGCCACAAACACCCCAGATTCTAGTCCAAAAAGTTCAATTCCCATTAAAGTTGCAGCGATCGGGGTATTGGCAGCGCCGCCAAAGACTCCCACAAATCCCATTCCTGCCAATAAAGGTGCTGGTAATCCCAAGATTAATGACAAAGCATTGCCTAATGTGGCGCCAATAAAAAATAGAGGAGTAACTTCACCGCCCTTAAAACCAGCCCCTAATGTCAACGCCGTTAAACCTATTTTTGCCGCAAAATCCCAAGGCGGTAACTGAGTGTAAAACGCATCGACAATGGTAGGAATACCAAGACCGATATACTTAGTTGAGCCGATCGCCCAAACAGTCAATGCGACAATAACACCGCCGATTGCCGGACGTAAAGGAGGGTAGGATATCTGGGCTTTAAAGAAGTAGCTAATTTGATGAGTTAGTTTCGCAAAAATCATCGCTACAATGCCGAAAATTATGCCAGCTATAATTGCATAAACTAGCCCCATTGGAGTTATCATTGGTACAAGCGGAGCGTGGCGGTATGCGGTGTGATGCAACCCCAGATTTAAGGTAATGCGATCGCCCACAACTGCTGCAACTAAACAGGGAAAAAGAGCATTGTGGTTAATCGTACCAATCGCTAAAACCTCTAAACTAAAGATAGTTCCAGCTAAGGGAGTTCCAAAAACCGAAGCAAATCCTCCACTAATCCCCGCCATTAATAAAGTTCGGCGATCCCTGGGTTTAAAGTCGAATATTTTAGTCAACTGATCGGCAAGGGATGCCGCAATTTGTAGGGCTGTCCCTTCCCGACCTGCTGAACCTCCAAATAAATGGGTTAAATCTGTCCCTAACAGCACCATAGGAGCCATTCGTAAGGGAATAATGCTTTGGGGATGATGAATCTCTTCGAGTAAAAGATTATTTCCGGCTTCTACTTTTTTGCCATATTTATGATAAATCCAACCGCTGAAGAATCCACCTAGTGGTAGTAATGCGATCGCCCATAAATGAGATTCTCGCCAATTGGTTGCCCATTCTAAAGATGCGAGGAGAGCGGCGGAACCAAGACCGGAAAGCATACCAACGATACAAGAAATAATGAACCACTTGCTGAGTTGCAGAATGACTGTGAACTGCTCAAGTTGAGGGAGACTTTTCATAAGGAATGATTCTTTTGGATAAATTTAGGCTCGTTGCGATCGAGCCTAAATCTGCGTTAATTATTGCCTGATTATGAACCGCAGAGGGCGCAGAGGACGCAGAGAGGGGAGAAGAGTATCAAGGGGAGATAAAACCCATATTTGGGATTACTTGTAACTAGATTCCACCAAGATGACAGGAATAGGACTGGTTTCTAAGACGGCTTGAGAAACCGAACCGACTAGCACTTCTTCCCAAGGTTGATGCCCTCGTTTTCCGATCGCAATATATGTCACTTGCCGACCTTGCGCCACGCGGATAATCTCCTCTGGAACTGTACCCGAAAGACTCAGGAACTCATAGCGAATATCTGATAATATTCGTTGTGCTTGTTGTTGTAATTGTAAGTTGGTGCTTTTATCTCCCAGATTATCTACATACAAAACGATCACATCTCCATCACTGCGCCGAGCTAAGTCTGCGGTCTTAGTTAAAACATCTGTTGTTAGGGGGGAAGCGTCTACTGCTGCGAGAAAAACTGGACGACCGGAAATAGCTACTTTGGTCGGGTCAACTTCGCCTTTTTCTAATAGTTTGGGAGCAAAGGTAGGAATTGCCCAAGCACCCAAGGGAGCGGTTACTAAAATTGAGAGAGCTGCGATCGCCAAAATCGTCTCGCCACCAGCAATGCCCTGAGCTAGGGGAATCGCCCCTATCGCCGCCTGTACCGTTGCCTTAGCGGAGTTTCCTGCTAGCAAAAACAGCCGTTCTTTCCCAGTCCAATTACTACCTAAAGTGGAAAGATACCAACCGAGCGATCGCCCAATCAAAGTCCCGTTCGCCAACACCAACAGACCAACCAGCAATGTATTTCCTAAGACATTAAGTTGAATACTGGCTCCCAGCAGCACAAACAAAATAATTTCCGCGATCGTCCACAAACTGTCAAAGCCACCCCGCAATCTTCGTGCTAAAGGCGCATCCAACTCAATCAGGAAAAACCCCGCCGCCATGACAGCCAAATAGCCAGAGAAAACCGGAATATGTTCGGCTGATACTACCAGCCCTAGGGCAAAGCCAGCAGCCACTAGGGAGTCCTGAACCGCAGTTTGAGTCCAGTTTTGCTTGACTAATAGTGACACCAAAATTCGAGCAGTAACCCATCCCAACAGCACCCCCAAGGTAATTTGGATGAGGATTTGAAATGGCAGCAATTGCAGAGGGCTGAGGGTGATTCCTAGTAAGGTAATGGCTGTAGCTTTCCCTTGGGACAGAAATGCTAGCAGTAGGCTAAACACCAGCAAAAGCAATACATCTGACAAGGCACTTCCAGTCAGAATCGCATCGGGAATTCCTTTTTTTACTCCCCAACCTAGACTTTTTAACCGCAGCATTCCGGGAACAATTACTGCTGGAGATTCCGCGCCAATGATGCAGCCTAGCAGTAGCCCCGTCAAAAAATCAAACTGAAGTAGCCACATCGCAGCGACAGCAATAGAGATGGCCTCGCAAGCCGCAGGCAGAAAGCCTAATCGCAGCGCCACGGTTCCCTGTTGGGATAGCTTTTCGCGATCGAGTCCTAACCCCGCCTTCATCAAAATCACCATCACGGCAATGGTGCGAAGGGAATTCGCAGCGCCCAAAACCTCTGGGCTAATCACATTCCCCAGTTGCGGGCCTAATAAAATGCCCACCAGCACCATACCTACGAGTGCTGGAGCTTTCAGCCGTCGAGCAATCTGCCCGACAAAAAAGCCCATTAATAAAATCCAGATAATACTTTCTAACATCACGCCACCTTGAAGCTGAATCGATGAAGGTGACTTGTAGGGGAAAGATCGATCGAGGCATCCGCACTATCCTACCCTTCCGCCACAAGTCGGAACAGTAGGAGCCATCAGCCTTTTAAACGTTATGAAGATTATTAATAACGAAGGGCGGTTTCGGCGAGCTCCATCGCCATCATTACTTTTATACCACTATTGAAGCTCATCTTCCATTTCCGTGCCCATTCCCTAAAGCAGATCGCAAATTGAGCTTTTCCGATCCATTGTTCCAAGCTAGGATGCGTCAAATCTGGGCGATTATTTATAGCTATTTCTATCGCCCTGCCATTGGAACTATTGTGATTGAGCGACTGATTGTGCCGAGTCAGGGCGGCCAAACAGATGAGGCTACAGCCAAAAATGCGATCGCGCCTGCACCAACTGCTATAGAGGCGATCGAGTCGCTAGCTGCGGGTAGCCCCTATCTGCTCGGCAGCGAAGCGAGCATTGCTAATTTCTACGTGATTCCCATCTTTATCTACATTTCCCAAACTCCAGATTTTGAAGTGATTACCCCTCAAACGCCGAAACTACGGACATGGTGGGAGAAAATGAGTTAGTTGCCCAGCATCAAAAAAGTGTGTCTAAGTGCAATCTAATTGGCAGCAGGAAACCAGAGGAATAGAACTCGAACAGATGTAATCTTTGGCATCTAAATGTTGACCTAATTTGGGGACTGAATTCTCTCCGAGAAGCGATGGCATCACCATTTGGATCGTCTTTATCTAGGATTTTGGCATCAAATTTATTGGTGAGTCAGAATGCCGAGAATGAGGAAGCAGAACTAGCGGGTGCAAAATCAATTCAAGCCCTGTCGGTACAAATTACCGCAATGGGAACTGATATTCAAGCCTGTTTCAGGAGGAGATTTAGACCTGTTACTTGCTAACCTGTTAAAGGCTGAGGCTGCCTCTATACTTGCAAGATTGCTTGCGCGGCCTTATAAATAAGGGAGAAAATCTTGTCTCAACAACCAGTCCTCAAGAAAATCAGAAACGATGTCCAACGAAGCGTCTGACCGTCTTAAACAAAATTCTGAAAAAATTATGGGGATGTGGGAGAAGCGGGCGCGTGAGGAAGTTGGTGCATCAACGCATCAAAATTCTCTTGTCTTGCAAAATTCCCTACCTCTGTACTTAAACCAACTGGTAGATGAACTCTCAAACAGAATTGACAGGACACCTGCCCGAATCACAGCCGACGAGGTAGAAAGCACCCGGATTGGCAAGCTGCATGGGCATGAACGGGCGGGGTATGCTGACTACTCTATCACTCAACTCATTTTCGAGTATCACCTCCTCCGTCAAGTAATATTTCAAGTTTTAGAAGAAGAAGCACCTTTAGGAGTGCGGGATCGAGACATTATTATCGGCTCCATTGAGCAAGCCGTTAATGACGCGGCCACTCAATTCTCCGAAACGCTGCGAGATATTCAAGAACTATTTATGGTGACGCTAACTCACGACCTCAGAAATCCCATCAATGTCGTAAAAATGGGAACTCAACTGACTCTGCGGCGGCTGGAACGAGGAGATACCCACATGGATGTGGCCGCGAGGATGCTCGGTGCGATCAATCGGCTGGATTCGATGATTCAAAATCTGCTTGATGCAAGTCGGCTGCGGGCAGGGCAGAGCTTAAAGATTGAACTTGAAGAATGCGATTTTGAGATGCTAGTCCAAGAGGTGGTAGAAGATTTGAGCTTCGCCTATGGAGAGCGGTTTGTTGTGGTTTCTGACCCTGATATCTGGGCTTTTTGCAGCCGTAAAGAAATACGGCGGGTGATTGAAAATTTAGCAATTAACGCTGTGAAATATGGTGCGCCTAGTACGCCGATTACACTCACACTCCAGCAAACTGAAACCCAGATCAGCCTTACTATCCATAATGAAGGCGATCCCATCGCCCTAGACGCTCAATCCATCCTATTTCAACAATTTCGTCGAACCATTTCTGCCGAGGAGCAAACCGGCTGGGGATTAGGATTATTTTTAGCAAAAAATATTACTGAGGCGCATAAAGGGACACTGGAAGTTGAAAGTGCAGAGGGCAAGGGGACAAGCTTCATCATTAAGTTGCCTAAATTTCCCTGTTAGTTTGCCCAGTTGCTGAGAGACTTATGTTTAGCAAGAGAAATCTTTTGGTCGATAAGGGCTTTTGTTAAGTTGACTTGAACAATATTTCAATGGATTCCAGCTCTGCCTTACCCTATATACTTATGCGTACTAGCAAAAATATTTAGAAGTCAAAGCACTGTAAAATACAGGTTTTAGTCTTAACTACCATTGTGTTACTGCTGCTAAACCTCAGCCAAGTTCTGCTAAAAAATTCACAAAATATAGATAACGTTGGCCGGTTTTCAATCACTCACTTAAAAAAGGAATTTATGCCTGGACACGACATTATCGTTCTTGGAACTTCGGCAGGCGGACTCAAATAATGGAGAAAAAGGTCACGTTTTTGCGTCAATTGTCTGAGCAAATGGGAAATTACAATTTACAAAGTCCGGCAGCAAAATACGAAGATCGCGCCGCGCCAAAAGCCTTGATGCCGAAGTATCGCTGATTCGAGGCATCATTCTCAACGGCTTTGCCACGAAACGAGCCATTGCCGACACAGAGGAAGAGCAGCCCGAGTAACTCAACGTCGAGCTAGTTTTCTTTCCACCGAGCAATACGCTTAACGAGTGTTTTACAGCCCCGTAAAATTTTAGTCGTCAAGGCGCATCACTTATTACTTTAGACAACTGAGAAATGTGACAGTAATCTTATAGACGTATAGTATTTTTAGCCTCATTTAAATTAAATTTCATTGGGTTATGCTAATATATCGAGCCTGATTCTTGACGCGAGCTATCCAAGTTTGAATTGCCGGGAATCTGGTTAAATCAAATCCACCTTCGTCAGCAACGTGAGTGTAAGCAAATAAACCGATGTCAGCAATAGTATACCGATCGCCCGCAAAAAACTCATTTTCTGCTAAATGCTGTTCCATCACCCCCAAAGCAGCATAACCCGGTGCTTGTTTTTGTTGAAGTGCTTCCTGATATTCTTCTGCTTTCCCTGTCATATACCAAAAACGAGAAGTAGCAATAAAAGGTTCGTGGCTGTACTGTTCAAAAAATAACCACTGCATGACTTGAGCGCGTTCAAATTTATCGGTGGGGAAAAACTCAGTTTCTTCGCTCAAGTAAAACATAATCGCATTCGATTCAAACAGAAATTTACCCGGTGCGATTTCTAACACCGGAATGCGGCCATTGGGATTTTTGACCAAAAATTCAGGTGTGCGGCTTTTTCCTTGGAGAATATCAATTTCTGTGCGATCGAAGGGAATATTAAGTTGAGTTAAGAGCAAGCGAACTTTATAGCAATTGCCCGAGGGGGAATACTCGTAAAGTTTAAACATGAGTCTTGAGAAGATTTTAGGAGCTTAAATTATCTCATAAATTAGATAATTTAGGCACGATGAGTTAACAGTTGTTTGCTAAAATTATTTTGGCGATCGGTGTCGATCGCCAAAACCAGCCACTTCTGCCAAAGTATAAAGCGGCCGGCCCTTCACCTCTTCGTAAATCCGCCCTATATACTGGCCCAAAATCCCAATACTCACCAACTGCACCGCACCCAAAAAGAAAACCGCCATAATCACAATTGTCAAACCAGTTAATGCCGAACCCGCAGAGAAAAGACGCCAATACAAAACCAAAAAAGCCATCAAAACAGACACGAAAGCCGAAAACAAACCCAAATAAATCGACAGTTGCAGAGGAACCTTTGAAAAAGACACTAAACCGTTCATCGCCAAAGCAAAAGATTTACTGAAGGTATACTTAACATCGCCAGCAAAACGCGGATCGCGTTCAAACTTAACCGCCGTTTGTTTAAAACCAATCCAAGCGCGCAGTCCCCGAATGTAGCGGTTGCGTTCAGGCATCGCATTGAGTACGTCCACCACGCACCTATCCATCAAACAAAAATCTCCCGTATCTATGGGAATATCAACATCAGCAAGATTCCGCAAAATGCGATAATACATATAAGCGGGCAACCGCTTAAACAAACCCTCTTGACGGCGTTGAGTGCGCTGAGCGTAAACAACTTGATAGCCCTGCCGCCACTGTTCTACCATATCTATAATTAGCTCGGGCGGGTCTTGCAAATCGCCGTCCATGATGACTACAACTTTACCAGTAGAAAAGTTTAAACCAGCAGTTACAGCTATTTGATGACCGAAATTGCGAGCAAAACTAAGGTAGCAAATTCGCGAATCTTTTTCGTGCAATTCTCGCAAAAGTTCGAGAGAGCGATCGCGGCTACCATCATTAATTAAAATTAATTCTACTGGGCCGTCTAGCCGATCCATCACGGCACTAATTCGCCGATACAATTCAGCGAGATTTTCTTCTTCGTTATAGATAGGAATTACCAAAGAATACTTAGGTGTATCGTTCATTGCTGTTTATGTTTAAAAATCGGCTTTTCAAGCCTTAAATCAAAAGTTTCTTTTTCCCCAAACACGCTGGCTGCTTCACGACAGAGATTCGGCACGTAATTTCGCTCTTTGAGCCAGACAACAGCAGCCGACAAAATAGCAGCGTACCAAAACTTATCTATTTTCTTAAATACGAAAAATAAAAGACACCATAAGACTGACGCACGCCCAACAAAAATATCTGTTATCATAGATGTTTAGTCAGACTATAAAAATTACAATCATAACCCATCCATTAAAAATTGCATGACAAATTCCAATTATCTGTGGCAAGCAAATCAAGACTTAAGCGAAGCTTGTCTGCAACATCCCTTTGTCAGAGGCCTTGCTGACGGCAGCCTCCCCCAAAATAGTTTTGCATATTACGTTGCACAAGACGCATTTTTTCTGGGAGCCTTCGCTCGCGCTTACAGTATCGCTGCAGCAAAAGCACCCGACTGGGAGGGGTTTGAAATCCTCCACAATCTCGGTAGCGGTGTTTTAGAAGAACTTCGGTTGCATCAAGGATATGCAGGCAAATGGGGGGTAAACTTGCAAGAGGCTAAACCGGGAATCGCTACCCGCCGCTACACAGATTTTTTATTAGCGACAGCCTGGGGAAGCGGTGTCGGTTTGACAGTAGCCGCGATGACTCCTTGCTTGCGGTTGTATGCTTTTTTGGGACAGCAGCTAGCTAAACCTCATATACCGGAACACGCCTTTAGCGACTGGATTTCCACCTATAAAAGCCCTGATTTTGAGATTTTAGCAAAACGGCTGGAAAGTTTGGTCGATCGCTACGCAGAAGCTGGGCCCGAAGTAGAAGCAACCTATCGCTACGCTATGCTGTGTGAAAGAGACTTTTTTCAGGCAGCTTGGGAAATAGAGTAAATTAAGTTTGGGCAAAAGAGATGGATAATTATCTTAAGCTTCCTACGCCCACGCAGCAAGTTTAACACTCATGTACAGCAGGAATATAGCAAATAATGTCATAACAGCATATCCCCAACGCGGCTGACTACTCAACACTAAACCGAGTCCCATCTAGAGCGACACAATGCCGTAAGCGTATCGGTAAAGCGATTGCAGAGCACCGGAGTTGATTAGTAGTGCTAAAGGGCAAAAACCGAAACACACGACTGTAATGCTCAGCCTTTTTCGCAACTACGACAACAAATAGCCACCCCCCAAATCCATCGCAACTTTACTAACAGCTTGAAACCACCAATAATGCCCCCAAGAACGCCCAACTATTCATTAGTGCCCCTGCTAATTCCACTTGCATTCCAAGAGTCGTCAACCCGCGTATCAGCAAAGGAAATAGGGGATAAAAAGCTACAGAATGCTGCTGCTCGTCCTCTGCATAGCTGTAGCCTAAATTAGCGATTTTGACGTACCCTTTACCGTCCCAGTGCGAAAACTGTTCCCAGCCACTTTTGGGAAGGAAGCCGCTTACAAAATCCAGAGGTGGCCGGGGATCATACAGGGGCGGGTTTTTGCAGGCTAAAGGAGTAATTAGCTGCATCCCGATCGCAATTATCGATCGGCTCAGAAACCACATAGCAATTACAAAAATTAACCCGTCCCTGCTTTTGGAGCGATCGAGGCGCGGAATTACTTCTAGCCCTAAATCCGTATTTGTCATGGCTAAAACAGCGCAAGACTGTAGATTTAAAATTAAAGTATAGTCCGCTGCTGATCGCTAGCCAAATATATACGTAAGTACAGCCGTACTGCTAATTTTAACGCCCGAGTTTATTGGGAATCCCTTCGCAGCCACCGGGAATAGTCTCTCTCGACTTCGAGCCACACCAAGCGCAGCAGTAATAGCGCTGCTCGTCCGACAGCCGCTTGACACCGGTGAAATCAGCATGTTCAACCACAGCGCCGGTATGTTCACCCGTTTGATAGTTGGGAAATTCGGTACGGCTGCGGGGAGATGCAGTTTCTGCCGAGCCGTAGAATAATGCGGCGCCTCTCATGTCGGCGCGAGCAAGATTGGCGTCGTACAAGACAGCGCGGGAGAGGTTGGCTTTCACTAAATCGCACTTGCTGAGATTGGCGCGGACGAGGTTGGCTTCGCTCAAATCCGTCCACCGCAAATCAGTGCCAGCCAGGTCAGCACCCGCTAACATGACATTGAGATCGATAACACGGATACCGTGATCTCTATCTTCAGCGTAGCCGCCGTCACCGTCAAGGATGGGGCGGCCTAAAAGCCGATCGCGCTTCAGAGGAGTAACCAATCTAGACTGCGACAAAAACCGCAGAATTTTAGCTTTACCTTCAGCATCTACACTGCTCATAATCGCAGCCGTGCGACCTTCTGCGATCGCCCTTTCCTGCGGCCAGTCTTCCAAAAACCCTTGTTCGTCAAGGGCTAAGTCCGAAACCCCTTGAAAATAAGCATCGATCGTTTGCTGCTGCGTAATTCTGTTTTGCTGAATCGTCAAATCTTTCGAGATCACGTACTGTCGCCAAGCCACGTAAACGCCCAAAATTGCGATCAAAATTTGACCCAAAGCGCCGATCAACTCGCCGAGAGCGCCGATGGCGTCCCAGTTGATTTGGATGTTGCGGCTTCCCGGTTCCGTATTACTACCGCTGAGCATCAGCAAGCCAACAATCCCAGCTAAAAGCCCGAAGCAGGCGACGATCAGAGTGCGCCAAGTCGGCGGAATTACCTGCGCCCAGATTTTGCCCCAACTCGGCCACATCAGCCGTAGCGATATGCCGATCGCACCGATGGCGCCAATTAAGCCCAGCCAAATGTTGTCATTGGCCAGCCCAAAAATCATCGCTGCGATCAACCCCAGCGTCACCACCGACCCAGACTTCTCAGTAGTCGTTTGTTCCGGCTGCTGCGGCAATAAAACCTTGCGAGTTGGAGGCGGCGGTATCGGTTTTTTCGGTTCAGCAGTAGCGACGATTGTCCCTGATTCTGGTGGCGCAGTAGGGCTCGCACCGTTGAGACTTTCTACAGTCACGTTAGATTCAGGGCGATTGGGTTGAGAAGAGTTGTTTTCTGGTGTCATGCGTTGAGGCAAGTTCTAATTTTGGCCGATTACTAAAACGATTTTAACTAACTTTCGCAGGATTCTAGATAGCATTACAATAGAAATATCCACTAATTATACTCAAAGAGGTAACATATTATGACCCTGGTACTCCCCAATCTGCCAGAAAAACAAATGGGTCAAGTAATCACTACAATCACCGTCACGAATTTCATCGATCTAGTTATGGCTGAACGGGGATTCATTGCTGCTGAGGAAGTTCGCTCTGTTACCCTCGATAACGTTGTTGTCGATACCGGAGCAACTCTGCTTTCCTTGCCAGATCCTATTATTAGCCAACTAGGTTTAAGACAAGTAGGAGAAAGAGATGTAGAAACATCAGCGGGAATCAAAAAATGTCTAATTTTTGCAGGCGCTCAAATTATTGTAGAGGGGAGAGAAGGCAGATTTGATTGTTTAGAGTTACCCGAAGGCGTTTCTGCTGTTTTGCTGGGCGTGATTCCCATGGAAGAACTAGGCTTAGAACCAGATTTGAAAAATCGACGGTTGCGAGTATTGCCGATGAACAATCAGCAAACATATCTGATGGGTTAGTCGCTCGGCGTTTACCATCATAGCACAAACTTGTCGCCTGTGATTCCTATCATGCCCCGTCAATTATCCGCCATCAAAAATGTTTATAGTGGGAACTAAACTTCTCAAAAAAAATTGAGTAATTTATTCCTCATCACAAACGAGTCCTCTCGATTAGTGAGATGTTATATATTATTAACATCGGTTCAAGAAAAGCGGTGAAAAAATATTTTTTCTGGGTATATGTAAGTTTTTTGCCCTACATCTAGCGAGCAGAATAAGCCTTGAGCAAATACACGCCAACCGTCCCAAATATCAAAACAATTATCCCCAAAACTAACTCCACACTAAACCTTTGAGCATTGCCCAAAGCGACAAGAATTTGCTGCCGCACCACAAACGCCAACAGCCAGCAAATCTCCGCCTTCAGCCAAGCCAAAAGGCCTCTGCCCAACAGATATTGCCGGTGAGCGTTCTCAGAAGTAATCCGTACCGGATAATTAAAAGTATGCGGATAGCGCGAAACCGCAGTTAAAACCGCAAAAATAATGGCAGCAACCGCCGGCACGATCCAAATCGTCACCTTGTCGCCCCAAGCATCAGCCACCCCCCCTAAGCCGAAATGAATCGGAATTCGATCGGGCAAAACGGCCCAAAACTTGACGATGAGCAAAACAGCCAGCAAAATCGCGATCGCACCGAAAAGCTCTACTGCCACTAAAACAGGCGAAAGCCCCAGAGAAATAATCGGTCGTTGGTTTGGTGCGTTTCCAGTCATGGCTACTTAAAATTAGATTAATATTGAAAATAATAGTATTGGTTCCAATTTCATCCCCCAACAGCTTTCGTTGGGGGTTTCCAAACATCCCGCGAGGTTCTATGACGGCTCAGGTCTTGATTGAAAAGAAAAAGTTAGAAAAACCGCCCCTAACAATACACACATTAGGCGATCGCGTCCTGCGGCAGCCAGCAAAGCGCGTCAAAAGCGTTGATGCAGAAATTCGGCAGCTAGTCCGAGAAATGCTGCAAACCATGTACAGCGCCGACGGTATTGGTTTGGCCGCCCCCCAAGTCGGAGTCCACAAACAAGTAATCGTCCTCGACTGCGACCCGGAAAACCCCGCCACACCCCCAATCGTTTTGATCAATCCCACCATCAAAAGTAGCAGCGGCGATATCTGCATCTTGCAAGAAGGGTGTTTGAGCATTCCGGGAGTTTATTTAGAAGTCAAACGCCCAGAAGTCATTGAAGTATCCTACCGCGACGAATACGGTCGCCCACAAACCCTGATAGCAACAGAGTTACTGTCGAGGGCAATTCAGCACGAAATGGATCACCTCAACGGAGTGCTGTTTGTAGACAGAGTAGAAAACAAGCTGGCACTAAATGAAGCATTAGTCAAGCATAAATTTTCGCCCAAGGCAGTAAAATCAGTATGATGGCAGGAACTCCGAAAAGTGGTTTACTCTTAGCTCTTTCGTGCATCACTGCGATCGCGGCAGTCGGCTCCATCTTTGAGCTGTCATCGGGAGAAGCTCAACTTGGCAATTTAGTCACGGGCATCATCCTCGCCCTGAGCGTACCGCTAACGGGCATATTTTTCTATGCAGCCGTTCAGGATGCCAGGGCAAATCTATAAGCAGAGTTTTTAGTCATGAGTTTTTAGTCATTAGACATCTCCAGAAAAGTAGGTTTTGGGCAGGCAGGATGCCTAACCCTTAATCCCCACAAGAATTTTTGGAGATGTCTATTAGTCATTAGTTAGCACCTAACAACTAATAACTGTGGCAGAAAAATAGCGGATAAATAACATCAGCTAACAGCTCGCGAACTCATCACTAATCACTGTGGAGTAAAGACTGCCCAAAAATAACATCAGCTAACACCTCGCGCACTCATAACTCATGACTAATGACTGATGACTGATGACTCATAACTCATGACTAATGAAATCGGATTTCTGCGACAAGTGCCAGCCAAAGACGCTGCGGGAACGCCAGCATCCAAGTACCAACTTTGTGAAGATGGGGAATTGGTCATCGGACGCGATCGCAATTGTCAAATAGCTTTAGAGTCGATCAATCACGGCATGGTTTCCCGTCGCCACGCCACGATCCGTCCCCTAACTCAGGGTACTGTGACGAGATGGGAAATTTGCGACCTCAACAGCGCTAACGGAACTTATATCAACGGGAAAAAGCTCTCTGGCTGCCAAACTTTAGAAACAGGCGATCGCATCATTCTCGGCCTTGACGGCCCTGAATTTATATTTGAGTCTCCCGTAACCCCTTACCAAAATAAACCCGGATTAAGAGCACCACAAAGGGGCAATTTTGCTGGTAGCGAAAAAGACGCTCTCACTTTAACTCAATTATTCCCGATCGCCTCCACTGGCAAACAATTAAGCCAAAAAGCTTACTTATATCCAGGTATTGCCACAGTTATTGTTGTTGTGTCGATGTTTGTCGCAGTTGGAAATTCCGCAGCATTCAATTTGCTGCTGTCAGCTTACCTCGCCGGTGCGGCTTACTACTTTATCTATCAACTGTGCGGCAAACACAAGCCTTGGTGGGTATTGCTTGGTTCGGCGTTAGCTACAGTCCTGATTGTGATCAGCCCCTTATTAATTGGATTTATATTCGTATTTAGAGAAATTTTGCCCGGCCGCCTGCCAACCGCAGGCGAAACAATCAGTTTTTTGCCTTTTTTGAACAGAATGTTTTTCGGGGCGGGTCTGATGGAAGAATTGCTGAAAGCCCTGCCCGTTTTGGGAGCGATGCTGCTGGGAAATTGGCTGCGAAATCCGTGGCGCGATCGAATAGGCGTTTGGGAACCTTTAGACGGAATTCTGTTAGGAAGTGCTTCGGCAGTCGGCTTTACACTGTTAGAAACTCTGGGACAGTACGTTCCCAATGTCATCCAAAATGTCACCCTGCAAGCAGGGGCGGAGGCCGGACAATTAGTAGGATTGCAGTTGCTAATTCCCCGCATTTTGGGTTCCGCCGCCGGACACATGGCTTACAGCGGCTATTTGGGATATTTTATCGGTTTGAGCGCCCTCAAACCCAGGAAGCGCTGGCCTATTTTGGCCGTAGGTTATTTCAGCGCTGCCGCACTTCACGCTTTGTGGAATGCGTCGGGAGCCGTCAGCGTACTTTTGCTGGCCTTGGTGGGAGTTTTGTCCTATGCCTTTTTGGTAGCCGCGATTTTGAAAGCCAGAGCTCTGTCTCCCAATCGAGAGCAAAATTTTGCAACTCGAATATTCTTGGAAAAGTGACTTCTGAGTGCTTAATTGTTGAGGTGCGACCGCACCTCAAGCTGCCATTTTTTTCTTGTGTTTTAACCAGGTTAAACCTGCCAATGCTAAAGCTGTACCCCCAACGGTGAGAGGTTCGGGAACTGGTTCGGGTTCGGTATTCACTAGGGTGTAAGAAACAGGGGTATCGTAATAGATCCTTCTCCCGTCGAAGTATGGCTCACTATAACTGGACGTAATATATACCTCCGTATAACCCCAGAACAGAGGATACACCCCGTTAATACCCATAGACCAACTTGCCCTGCCCTCCCGCCTGAAGAAATAAGGCCCTCCTGGTTCGTCTGGAGGACTGATATATTCACTGATCCCTGTGTCGTAGCCATAACCATTCAGTCCGAGAAAATCCCCTTGATAAAATGAAGCTGTAAACCCTGCCAAATTGTAGTATTCTTTGCTTCCTTCAAAAGAAGAGCCAAGAATTAAATTGTATGCTCTTCCCTCGGAAACGGCAATTGATTCATCTCCTATTCCTGTAAGCGAGGAGTTATCCACCTTAAAAAAACCGCTAGCTGGAACATCTTCCACATCGAAAGTGTAGTTGAGTATGGCGGCTTGTGCTTTGTCTACTCCTACCAATGACACCGCTGAAAACACACTTAAAATTGTGCTAGCGATCGTACTTCCTAATCTGGATCTTTGTTTTTGACTCATTGTTTTTTATTAAACTTTACGTAAGTCTAGTTTATTTGAGTGAGCGATCGCCCGTAATTATCCGCATTCTTAAAGTAAATTTTTTTGAAGTCAAAGATTGCCGAATGTAAATAACCGAACTAATACGGATGCGTCCTCTGTTGTATTTGTATAATTTATGACTTTCACTATTACTTTTGAACACAAACTAGAAAAATGTTTTATCGTAATCGCCAAATATTCCGACGGGTTTGTGTTGTGGCGATGCAGCAGACGATCGTCCCGCTCTGTATACACATTTAATAAATATTGTCAATACGCAATTTCCAGACATTTTACCGCTGTATTCTGTCCTTGTGTATGAGGAGCTACTGCTTAATTACCTGATGCGACAATCGCAACTTAACTTAGAAATTCTTCACAAATAGTTTGACTGTGGTACTATCTGGATGGCTGTGAGTAGCTGAGGGAAGCCAAGGGGCTTGATTCCTGTGGTGGTGGAGGAGAATCCAGGAGTGCTAGATAGGATGTCATTGGGATACGCAAACGTTTTCGCCCAGCGAAGTCAACCCGAACCCCTCCGCATTGGGGTGATTGGGGTTGGCAATATGGGCCAGCATCACACGCGAGTTCTGAGCTTGCTAAAAGATATCGAACTCGTGGGTGTTGCAGACATAAATGTAGAGCGGGGAATAGATGTAGCAAGCAAATACCGGGTTCGCTTCTTTGAAGACTACCGAGATTTGCTCGCCCACGTAGATGCAGTTTGCGTCGCCGTTCCAACTCGCCTGCACCACCCTGTGGGGATGTCTTGTCTCCAAGCGGGTGTTCACGTTTTAATTGAAAAGCCGATCGCGGCTAGCATTGCCGAAGCCGAATCTTTGGTCAACGCGGCTGCTGAGGCCCACCGGATTTTACAAGTGGGTCACATCGAGCGCTTCAATCCAGCTTTTCAGGAACTCGGCAAAGTGCTGAAAACTGAAGAGTTACTGGCATTGGAAGCTCACCGGATGAGTCCCTATTCCCAGCGGGCTAACGACGTATCGGTAGTTTTGGATTTAATGATCCACGACATCGACTTGCTTTTGGAATTGGCAGATTCCCAAGTGGTGAAGCTGACCGCCAGCGGCAGCAGGGCCTCAGATTCAGGTTATTTAGACTACGTGACAGCGACGTTGAACTTTGCTAACGGCATTGTCGCCACCCTGACTGCCAGTAAGGTGACGCACCGCAAACTCCGTTCAATCGTGGCTCACTGCAAGAATTCTCTGACAGAGGCAGATTTTCTCAACAACGAAATCTTGATTCACCGACAAACAACCGCCAATTACGTGACGGATTACGGTCAGGTGCTTTACCGTCAAGATGGGTTGATCGAGAAAGTTTACACCAGCAATATTGAACCGCTCCACGCAGAATTGGAGCATTTTATTAATTGCGTGCGAGGTGGAAATCAACCTTCTGTGGGAGGAGAACAAGCTCTCAAAGCTCTGCGGCTTGCGAGTGTGATCGAGCAAATGGCTCTCGACGGTCAAGCTTGGTATCCGAAAGAGCTAGAGTCTACTTTGCAAGTTAGCTAAATCGAGACAAATCGTGTCGTTTCCGGGTGCTTTTACAGTTTGGGTTTGTTGTTCGTTGAAGAGGGTAACTGTTCCCATGCAACCGGATTCGATGTCAGTCGATTTGAGATTGGACTATTCGGCGTGAGAAGTTCGGCGAGTGCGAGCGTCGAGTTGCGATCGGTCGAGCGATTTTAGATCTTAGATTGACTCTGCAGATGAATCTGGGGGCTTGAACTAAGGTTTCAACTTTTTTGCTCTCGACAACAGAAGTCGTGGGCAAGTATCCGTCTTTAGGTGAAGTCACGATTTATGCCAAAAAAGACCAACTATTTGACGACTGATGGTTTTGCTAACTAGCTGATTTCCTTGAGGACTCAGGTGAATGCTGTCTCGATACAAAGTTGGAAATTCGGCCGCACAATTGAAAATGGGAAGAAAATCTATGTAAGTAATTTTCTCTGTTTCTACGAGTTCGGCGAGACGCGCTCTAGCATTGACTTCCCAGTCGCGAGGGCCCGGGCCGCCGAGTTCGCCCCGCTTGGGCGTGACGGCTAGCAAAAACTCGACGTTGGCGGATACAGCTATTTTCTGGATTTGGTGAATAGCCTCTAAGTTGCAGGCTACTAAATCGCTGCTTGTGGCTCCGGGTGCTGCCAATTGGCGAGTCGGCACTGCAGGTAGCAGGTAGCGGCTCAATAACTCTAGCGTAGCCGATCGGGGTTTGCGATCCGGGTAAGATCGATCGCGTCCCACAACCAGATCGCATGGAGCCGATGCAAACAAATCGTCAGTATTGAGCAGCAAAACCAAAGCCTTTGCCCCAAAAACACCGAACCGCTTGGCGTAAGCAAGTTGATTCCTCGGCCCCCAAGAATTGGCTGAGGCGTTGAGAACTTCAAAATTTGAATAGTTGACTTGGGAAGCTAATTGTGTATTTTTCGCCAGATTCTGTACTAGCAGTCTCAAATTCCGAGCCATAATTTCCGAGATCGTATCTGTCTGATGTGTCCACCAACCGCCGTTGGCGACAGAATCTCCCAACAGCAAGACGCGCAGAGTTTCTGGAGGGGCGATCGGGGCGATCGCTCCGCTACGCATCGAATACTCGTTAATCTCAATCCGGTTGCCCAAGCGACGCACCTTCTGGTTAGGCGCCAACAAATAGCCGCACTCGGCATCGGCAATATAAATCAAGGGATTACCAAAACCCAGCAGCACCCGCACCAGCACTTCGATTGCTGCCGATAATCCTGCGGTGACAGCCAAAATTATCAGAAAAACTTTCACCACTTAACCTCGTCGATAGAGAAGGAAAAACCCCTGCCGACACCAAGGTATAAAAAAGAATGCAACTGCAGTCAAGCTCTCAACCCCGATTGTAGTCACTCGATTTTAGATTAAAGATTAAAGCATTGACTCCACAGATGAACCTGGGAAATCTCCCTAAAATCTAAACTTTTTTGGCCTTTGAGGACTCGTGCCTTGAAGCAAGTATCCCTCTTGGAGTGAGGTAAGTAGGTCGTCCTTGTAAAATCTAAAATCTAAAATCTAAAATCTAAAATCTAAAATGTTATGCCGTCGGGCTTTGAGCAACTTGGCAACCCGATTAAGTCAACCGGATCGCCCTCGTGGATATAGAATTCTAGAATATACCGTCAAAATCCGCCGTCAGCCGTCAGTGAACTTGGTGGTTTCAGGAAAATCCGTGGACTTAAAACAAATATTCAAAACGCCGAATCCCATAATCGGTGTCGTACATTTACAGCCTTTGCCAACTTCTCCCCGCTGGGGCGGAAACCTCAAAGCTATTATCGGAAGAGCCGAGCAAGAGGCTACAGCGCTGGCTTCTGGTGGCGCAAACGGTATCATAGTCGAGAACTTTTTCGACGCTCCTTTTGCTAAAGACAGCGTAGATCCGGCGGTGGTAAGTGCCATGACTCTGGTAGTTGAGAGGCTAACAAATCTCGTGACGCTGCCGATCGGCGTTAACGTGCTGCGAAACGACGCCCACAGCGCGATCGCCATCGCCTCCTGCACAGGAGCTCAATTCATCCGCGTCAACGTCCTCAACGGCATCATGGCTACAGACCAAGGCTTAATTGAAGGCCAAGCTCACCAGCTACTGCGCTACCGCCGGGAATTGGGCAGCGATGTCAAAATATTAGCAGACGTGTTAGTCAAGCACGGGCGACCCCTAGGCAGCCCCAACTTGACCACAGCCGTCCAAGAGACGATCGGGCGAGCTTTAGCCGACGCCGTAATCCTTTCCGGCTGGACAACTGGTAGCCCTCCCAATCTCGAAGACTTAGAACTCGCGAGTGCAGCAGCGGCGGGAATTCCAGTTTTCATCGGCAGTGGCGCCTCGTGGGAAAACATTTCCACCCTCATGCAGGCCGCTGACGGCGTAATCGTATCGAGTTCCCTGAAACGAAACGGTCGCATCGAGCAGCCTATTGATCCGATCCGCGTCAGTCAGTTTGTAGAAGCCGCCCGCCGCAGCTTGTCACAGAAAGAGCGCGAACAGGAAAATAGAGATGCTAATGGCTCAAGAGGGCCAACACCGGAACCGGGCAAAGTCACAAGTAAAACGTAAAATGGGAATTGTTGACTGTTGGTAGTAGTCAGTTGGCAGTAGTCATCAGTTATCAGTTATCAGTCATCAGTCATTAGTTAACAATTAACAGTCATTAGTCAACAGTCAACAGTCAACAGTCAACAATTCCTAATTCCCAAATTACCAAATCAAAAAATGATTCGCCGACGTTCAACCCCTTGGATTCATCGCTGGTCTCGGACTGTGATGGCAGCGATCGCAGCCATAGGCGTCGTAGAAACGGCCTATCTCACGATCGCTAAATTCACGACTGGCTCGGTCATTTGTCCCACCAGCGGCTGCGACAAAGTTCTCAACAGTCCCTACGCTACAGTCTTTGGCACAGTGCCTTTAAGTTTGTTAGGCTGTCTGGCTTACCTAAGCATAGCAATCCTGGCATTAGCTCCCAAAGCTGTAAATCCCGACACCCAGAAAGGACTGCACTCTCAACTAGAAAAAAACACTTGGCAAGCGCTATTTATCATCACCGCTGCGCTGGTAATTTTCAGCAGCTATTTGATGTATGTGATGGCTTTTGAAATTCAGGAACTGTGCATTTACTGCATCACTTCTGCCTTATTTTCGCTGTCGCTGTTTGTGCTGGTGCTAGTCGGGCGCGAGTGGGAAGATATCGGACAGTTGGTGTTTACAGGCATTTTGGTGGCAATGGTGAGTTCGATCGGCGCCTTGGGACTTTATAACAGCGTCAACTCACCTGGTCCTACTGTCTCTACCCCCGGAATTGTACCCCCTGCCGTCACTACAACCTCCGGTCCGGCACAAATTGCTTTGGCCCGCCACCTCCGACAAATTGGCGCGAAACAATACAGCGCTTACTGGTGTCCCCACTGCCACGACCAAAAAATGCTTTTTGGTAAAGAAGGTGCTGCCATAATCGATTACGTTGAATGCGATCCCAGGGGGCAAAATTCCCGCGCTGAAATTTGCCAAGCTGCTGCTGCGAATGTTAAAGGTTTCCCGACTTGGGAAATTAAAGGTCAGTTTTATTCGGGAATCCAATCTTTGGAGAAACTCTCTGACTTATCAGGTTACACCGGCCCGCGCAACTTTCAAAACTGACAGAAAAGTTTGAGATTATAGATGACAGATTTTAGATTGATTCGCTGGAAATATCCGGGTTTTTAACTTAGTTTATCCTTGGCTCGTACTGCGAAATCAATCTAAAATGTGGCATCTATAATAAATAAAAAAATAGTAAAAATTAGTGAGAACGAAAAAAGTTTAAAAGAAGTTGTGGGTTTCTAGTATTTAGATCGGTGAATAATTACTAAAACTTTTACATAAAAGCAAGAAACCGGGTTTCTGCTTCCAGAATGATTGTTGAAATGACATATTTTGGTTGCGAAACCCGGTTTCTCCTCTTGCAGCCCGATCGCACCGAAAAACAAAAAAATTGGATAATCTAAAATCTAAAATCTAAAATCTAAAATCTAAAATCGACTCGCCCGCACCGAAAAACAAAAAAATTGGATAATCTAAAATCTAAAATCGACTGAGCCGATCGCCCTGGAGATGTAAAACCTATACGTAGTAGTAGTTTAGATGCTCAAAGGGCGAGGCCCAAATCCCCAAAATATGCTAAAAACTATCAAAAAATGGGTCGATCGAGAACGCCGAGTATTGATTACTGCGAGTGCCGTTGCTAGTACGGTCATTGTAATGCGCTGGTTCGGATTTTTTCAGGTGTGGGAATGGGCTGCTTTCGACCACTTTGTGCGGTGGCGGCCGGCCGAACCAATTGACTCGCGCATCGTCATTGTAGAAATTAACGAAGCTGACTTGCAAAAATACGGCTACCCAATTTCCGATGCTGTATTGGCTAAATTGCTGCAAAAATTGCACGCTGGCAAGCCGCGGGCGATCGGCCTCGACGTTTACCGAGATTTGCCAACTCAACCGGGTAACGCCGAATTGGTCAAATCTTTTAAAAATATTCCCAACTTAATCGGCATTGAGTTGATGCCAGACGAAACCAGGTTCGCAGTTCGGCCACCTCCGGTACTTGACCAGCTCGATCGAATTGGTTTCAACAATGTTGTCATCGACGCTGACTCAAAAGTGCGGCGAACTTTGCTCTACGCTTGGCCCGGAGACGGCAAAACTCATAAAAGTTTTGCACTCAGACTGGCTTTGCTTTACCTCAAAAGCGAAGGAATTTCCCCTCAATCCGCAAAAGCCAATCCTAAATACTTGCAGTTAGGCAAGGGGGTTTTTCGGCCTTTTCAACCGAATGATGGTGCTTACGTTCGAGCGGACAGCCGGGGCTATCAAATTTTGACCAACCTGCGCGGCCCGCGAGGCAGTTTTCGCACTGCATCGATGAGCGATGTGCTTTCTGGCAAAGTACCCGCTGATTTTGTACGATCGCGCGCTGTCTTGATCGGCTCAACTGCCCCCAGCCTCAGAGACTTTTACCAAAATGCTTACAGCTCGGGTTGGTTTGGTCCTCCCCAGCAAATACCGGGAGTCGAGCTTCAAGCTCATTTCTTGAGCCAAATTTTGAGTGCGGCCCTCGACGGGCGCGGGGGTATCAATGTCTGGCCAGAGGCTGCAGAGTTGCTGTGGATTTTACTCTGGTCTTGGGCGGGAGCAAATGTGAGTTGGAATTTGCGATCGCTTGGTCGATCGGCTTACTGTTTATTAAGTATCTGTCTAGGTCTGAGTGCCACTTTATACTTAGCATTCTTAGCAGGTTGGTGGCTACCGTTAATTCCTCCAATCCTCAGTCTTGTGGGTTCTGGTGTCGCAGTTGTGGGTTATCTGGCTCACTTGCAAGAAGAATTAAAACGGTCTAAAGAATTTTTACAATCGCTAATCGATACAATTCCCGACCCAATTTTTGTCAAAGATCGAAATCACCGCTGCGTTGTTTTGAATCAGGCATATTGTCGGTTTATTGGCTATCCTTTGGAAATTTTAACCTGCCGCACAGATTACGATTTATTTCCCCAAGCCGAAGCCGAGATATTTTGGCAGCAAGACGAATTAGTATTGCAAACTCATCAGCCGCGAGAAAATGAAGAATATTTTACTGACGCTCACGGAATTACGCATCTAATTGCGACTAAAAGATCCCTGCATAAAGATGCTGCCGGCAACCTATTTTTAGTCGGAGCAATCAGAGATATTACCGAGCGCCAACTCCGGGCAAAAGCCCTAGAACAAAAAAATGCTGAGCTCAGCCACCAAGCTTATCACGATGCCCTTACCGGTTTGCCCAACCGCCAAAGGTTCTACGAATGCTTGCATCGGTCTCTAGAAATAGCCTCCAGCACTCAGAAATTGGTAGCTTTACTCTTTTTAGATTTAGATGGATTTAAGTCAATTAACGACACTCTCGGACACAATGTGGGTGATTTACTCTTAAAAACAGTTGCCAGTCGGCTCAAAAAATGCTTGCGCGGCAGCGATACAATCTCGCGGTTGGGCGGCGACGAGTTCACAGTCATTTTGCCTGCAATTCCAGGTCGCGAGGAAGCTGCGAAAGTAGCGGAAAAAATTTGCGACGCCATCATGCAGCCTTTTATTTTAGAAGAACATACAGTTTCTGTAACTACAAGTATTGGCATTAGTTTATATCCCATTGACGGTCAAGAGCCAGAGATGTTAGTTAAGAATGCCGATGTTGCGATGTATCGTGCTAAGGAACGCGGGAAAAATCAATATCACTTTTATTAATTAAGCTCCGTTAAAAAAATAATGCAACTGTAGGTAAAGTCCCCACCCGGATATTGATAAGTCATTTGTAATTATTCAATTTTTTATCGAAAATCTCAATTATTTCACGCAAAATTTGAGCAATTTCTAGATCTCAAACCCTCATTGGGTCGTGAGGAAGATATTATTTCAGGCCTCCCCTGTGCAGCTAACTTAAAAAAATAGCTCGCTCCTTAAACTGTAAGCCCTCTAAGCTTTTTGAAACCGTTCAAAAAAATGTCCAAAGTAGGGAAGTCTAAAATCTAAAATCACATAATTTAAAATTCTCTAATCAGTCATCTGTCATTAGATAGATTTAGGCAAGATAAAACTTATGAGAGCAACTTGCCGTCTTCTCTCAATGTTACAAAATATTAAAATAAATCACAACCTGAAACCAAATTCAAATCGCCAAAAAGCCTTAATGTAAAAAAATTTATGTAAACTTATGAAAGTTAATTAAAGTAAATGTAAAGATATCCGTGGAAATACGGAAATTGATAGATATAATAGGTGGTACAGACGTGGATCTATTGCGGTGATTTCAATAAGGCTGTGAATACTATGCGTACTTTGATTCAGCTCACAACAACGGCAACCCTGGCGGCCTGCCTGCAAGTGAATATAGTCGGCACCGCAAATGCGGCTCGACTTGCCAGCAACTCAACTAGCAATTTCACAAAAGCCCGTAGCGCGGGCGAGAGCCCGAGGCCATCGACCCCGAGAGTTTTGACAGTTGCACAAACCTCTAGGTTTCCCGATTACCCAAAAGAATACGAACCAGACCCGAACGGCAACCCCAAAAGTGACGGTACGGGGACGCGCTGACCCCAAATTTTCAATAAATTTTCAATCTTCTATTCGCGGAGATTTGTACCAATTCGATTGGTTAATTAAAGTATGGCTGCACCAATCCGGATCTGTGAGGGGATAGTCCACTCGGTAATGACCGCCGCGACTTTCGGTGCGAAACGCAGCACTTTTGACAATTAAATAGCCGATATCTAATAAATTCCCAACTTCTCCCCAATTTCGCAAAATCGATGTATTTTCCGCCTCAGCAGGGGAAAAATCAATACTTTGTCCGGGCCGTAAATTATCAAGCGTTTGACTCAAAGGCAACGAAGCAAATTCTTGCCGCCAAATCTCAAGTTGGACGATCGCACTTTCCAAATCGCGTTGTCCCCGGCAAATTCCCGCACTCTGCCACACCAAGTTCGGCAATTCGACCCGCAACTTTTCGATCGCCTCAATGTCCTTTTCAGAAATCGATTTTTCCAAGATTTCCCCCGCCTCGAACTGATCGGCGAATGCCTCGGGCGTTCCACCTTCTAGCTGCAAAAGCCCCATCTGCGCCCCAAAAACCAGACATTCCAGCAGCGAATTGCTCGCCAACCGATTAGCGCCGTGTACCCCCGTGCTCGCAGTTTCTCCCACCGCGTACAAACCCGGAATCGAAGTTTGGTTAAACTTGTCAGCGACAATCCCTCCCATCCAGTAATGGGCTGCGGGCGTCACCGGCACGGGTTCGGAAAAAATATCAATTCCCCAATCAGCGCACACTTGAATAATATTGGGAAACCTGTAGCGCAGTCGATCGACCGCAATCGGCCGCAAATCCAGCCACACATGAGGTTCCCCCGTCTTTTGCAGGTGGCGGAAAATAGCGCGGCTGACAACATCCCTAGGGGCGAGTTCCCCGCTGGGGTGAGAGTCAAAAGCAAAGCGATATCCCTTACTGTCAACCAAATGAGCTCCTTCTCCCCGCACCGCTTCGCTAATGAGAAACCGAGGCGCGCCCGCTGTGCTCAGCGCCGTCGGGTGAAACTGCACAAATTCTAAGTCTCGCAGCAGCGCCCCGGCGCGCCACGCAATTGCCACCCCGTCCCCGGTACTTACCGACGGATTGGTCGTTTGAGCAAAAACCTGTCCGCCGCCGCCTGTCGCCAGCACTACGGCTTTGGCCTGCAGCCACTTGACTTGTGAGCCACAAATCGAGCTAATCCCCTGGCAGCGCCCGGTTTCGTCTAGCCACAGACTCAGAGCAAAGGCAGGAGATACGAGTTGAATGTTTTTGCGGCTCAATACTTTTGCTGTCAGCGTAGCGATCACGGCTTTGCCCGTAGTGTCGGCGGCGTGGAGAACTCGGCGGCGGGAGTGGGCTGCTTCTAGGGTGAGGGCTAAATCTGGACCGGTGCGATCGAATGCAACGCCCATTTTCACTAGGGAGTCAATGCAGGCTGAAGCTTCCTCAACTAAAAATTTCACCGCCTCCAAATCGCAAAGACCGGCTCCAGCAGCCAGTGTATCCTGAATGTGCAGTGCTGCCGAATCTTCAGGGGCGATCGCTGCGGCAATCCCTCCTTGAGCCCAATCGCTGGCAGAAACAGGTAGGGTATTTTTATTGATCAAGCCCACGTGCAAATGCTCTGGCAGGCAAAGTGCTGTGTACAAACCCGCCGCGCCAGCACCTATTACCAATACGTCAAATTTGTCAGTCATAAGTCTGCCGCCAGTCAATTTTAGATTTTAGATTTTAGATTTTAGATTTTAGAATTGAGTCTACAGATGAATCTGGGGACTTGAACTAATGTCAGTCGATCGAGCTTATATTTTAGATTTTAGATTAAAGAATTGAGTCTACAGAGGAATCTGGGGAACCCGCTTATTTCAATCTAGGGAATTTTTGCAGGCTTTTGCCCAATGGTGGTTGAAAGTAAGTCTGCATAAATTAAAGGCAGAAGTCATCAGCCTATAGAAAAAAAATCTTTTCTTTCTGCCGAATGCCTTCTGCCCAATGACTTCTGCCTTCAAATGAGACCCGCTGCTACCTAGTCGTAGAGACCATTATTCAACCTGTTGTCTCCTTCAATAAAGACTGATTCAACCTCAGTTACGGTGAATTTGTCCATGTTAGCTTGCAGCACTTTTTTCTGAGCATCCGTCAAGTCTGAAATATTGAGTACGTCCTCAACATTTTCGTAAGGAGCATTCTTAATAATTAGTCGAGCTAAAGTGGGATACAACCCTCGAAATTCCCGAAAGTCCCGGACGGCGCTGTTGTTCAAATCAAGTTTTTTGCCGTATTCTGTGGCAAGCTTCTCATCGGCGCGATTGGTTCTAGCCGGAGCTTCAACAGCTAGGAGCGAGGATGATGGCAAGACGATACGGCTTAATGACGCCGCGATCGCGCTTTGGTCTCCAGCCCATGCAAAGCAGCCCAGCACTAAGCCCAATACTGCCAATAGACGACCCAATCGTTTCATGAAGTTTTGTCTCCCAATTTCATACACAGCATTTATGTAGAGACTACCATTTTGCTTATGCAGTTTTTCAGATAAATCCGCAATAGGTAGAGGGCTGTTATAAAGTTTACATTTTGGTATTGACAACGCAGGCGATATATGATATTAACTGACTTTTAAGCATCCCAGGCCAGTTTATAAAAGGCACTCCAAATTAAAAACTCGGACTGCCATTTTAAAGGGTTAATTTTTGCCCTGCACGCAATTTTCTAGCTATCGAGAACTCTTTCCTTTCGTTTTGAGAAAAGCGTTCAAGTCAGCATAAGTACCAGCGTAAGTCAGGCTGGGAGTGTCGTAACCCTTCAAAGCCACGGTGTGCGGCTCGAAAGCGCCCTCGGCCCCCAATTGCGTCAGGTATTTGTAGGTCGTTTCTCCCACAGCGATATCCTTGCCAAGTTGCTTGGTGCAAGACTCCAGGCGAAATGCTGCGTTTACAGTATCTCCCAAGGCCGTGTAGTCCGATCGGTCGCTGCTGCCAGAATTTCCCACCATTGCATAACCTGTATTGATTCCCGCCCCGACTCGCAAAGGAAAAGGTAGGGGGTAACGGCTGCTGAGTTCGTCTGTTGCCTTGTGCAGTTCGCTCAAAGCTTGGCAAATCCGCATCATTTCCTCGCTGCTGACACCGCTGGTTTTGTGGAACCAGACTGCCATGATGGCATCACCGATGTATTTGTCCACCCAACTGCCGTGTTCGCGAATGATCTGTCCTGCTTTGCGGAACCAATTGCCGATGACTTCCGAGAGGAGGGTTTCGTCTAGCTGCCTAGTCAAAACTGTAAAGTCTCGGATGTCCATTACCATGACGCTAATCAGGCTGCGTACCGTCAAAGTCGCCGTAAAATCTTCAGAGTCTGTATCGTGTATTGGATCGTGCCGGTGGCCCGCGGTTGGGTTGTAGAAGTCCAATTCGGTTTGACCGAAAATAATCCGATCGCCATTTCGGAGAGTGACAGGAATACTGACCCGCCGCCCGTTGACAAAGGAACCATTGCGGCTGCCCAAGTCGATCAGGTAGAACTCTCCTGTCTCCATTTGCTGTAACATCGCGTGATTACGGGAAATCCAGCGATCTGTCAGTACAAAATTATTGTCATCGCTCCGCCCTACTGTCCAGCAATTGCTGCCGGCGAGCGGCAAGTAGCGATTGCCGCCTTCTGTGCGAAGTACCATATGTGGATTGGGTTGCACTCGTCACAACAGTCCTAGAAACGACACAAAATTAACCGATTTGAGAGTTGAGACTTCAGATTTTAGATTTTTTAGTCCATCATCGATGCACCTAGCCCCTGCAGGATTTCAGAACCATAAATTCGATCGAGCGAGCGAAGGTATTTATGATTTGATCTACAAAAGCAGCCAGTAAAAACATACTGTCTACCAAGATTGTACCTGATAATACTGCCTGCCCCGGAGCGGAGACAACTTTTATTTATTTTGATGGACCAGAAAAAACTGGGAAAATGGCTCTCTGGCTAGCCGGCTACCCTGTACACACAAGTCCGAAATCTTTCAACACAATTCCTGAAACCTAAGTTTTGCATGAATCTCAGAAAGGAAGCTTATTTTCCTGAATTTTAAGTTATTGATTCGGCAAAACGAGAAATCAAGATTCTAGGAAACAGGGTTTCTACAATATGGGTCAGCGAGCAACTTCTCTGTACACGGTAGAGCTAGGCGCGGGTAGGGGGTGTGAGCTGGTATGCAGATCGAGAGTCCTGTGAACTACCAACACCAACCACGGCTCCCTATGGTGTAGGCTTCCAATTTCAATCGGAACAGCCGATCGTATCGAAGATTTCCTTCCAAACGTCGAACTTACATTCCGTCCCTGGGCAGTAGTGGTAGTTCATAACGCTAATAATCCAAGCCCTCCATCGCCAATAATGATAGCAGAATTTACATCTCTATCGTGCTTAGTTTTGAAGTTGCAATAAGTCCAGCTACGCACTTCCAACGGAAGGCTACCCACCTGATTCAGACCTACGTGGCAACTCTTACTCTATGGCGCAAAAAACCGACCCAGGTCTAGGTAATTTTTACCGTCTCTTTCAGCCTTGTATTTCAACGTTCTGGTCAATTTAGACCATCCCCAATTCCTAATTTATTTGGCTAGGCAATGATTTTTTACCATATTATTAACTGCTACATTTTCAACAAAGATAACTTGGTTTTTCTGCACCAACTTGGGAGATAGTTTTTCCTGGAAATTTTCACAATTGTTTGCCATTTTTTCGTTAACCCTGGCCACTATACGAGCTTTAGGGTGACAATTAAACCTTAATGTTTGCGAGATATTTTATGCTACTTACGGTTTGTATTTTGAGATTTTGTGGTTGATTGTAGCAAAAACAATCCCCAGCTTTCCTAGAAAATTGAGGAAGTTATCACCAACAATTTGTACTTTTTGTGGGTACTGAATTGATTGCTTGTCATGCGTTGACTAGAACTTCGGGAAAGATGCCCGTCCTTCAAAGAAGTTGATGAATGCTCTGCATAGGTTTAGTGAACTCAAATGATGCAGTTTTGGGTGACAGGGCAATCGCATCTGGTAAATAGCACTTTATGAAGCAAAACTGAGCTAGCGCGGTAACAAGCAAGCTAGAAAAGTTACCAAGCAATGGTTTAAGGGAACCCTGCTTATTTAATCTGCTTAGTAACGCCAGCAAATTTACAAAAAAATGGCAAATTAATATTAATTTTTAAAAGAAATATAGAAAATCTGGCATAGCCGATGGGGAAGAACAGGAATCAGCCATTCCGTATATTTTATTTAAGATAAGTGATACTGGCGTTGGCATAGATCCAGAACGAATGGGAAAATTGTTCCAACCATTCACCCAGGCTGATGCTTCAACTACAAGAAAGTATGGGGGTACTGGATTAGGGTTAGCAATTACTAGAAATTTGTCTCGGATTATGGGTGGCGACACCTTAGTTGAAAGCGAGATGGGTAAGGGGTCTAATTTTACTATTATACTGCCAGCAGTAGTGAGGATTCCCAAGTAAAACCATTGCTCATAATTGCCGTGTAAAAAACCCTTGTTAGAAAAGTGCGTACTTTACATCCCCCCCATTATTATGAGCATCAGCGATTTTTAATAAATCTGGCAAAACAGCAAGAAGCTGTGGCGTGTCAACGTCTATCCCAGCAGAAAGGTTTTGAATAAATTTAATTTTATAGCAGGCTCCGAATCGGACGGATTAAGGTCTTTTGTTCTGAGATTAACTGTTGGTAAGGAGCGTAGGAAACCACTAAGATTAAAAATCCTCTATGCTAGAGTAGGTGCTAAATGCCCTAGATCTGGCTTTTGACTGCTTGGTTGTGGCAATCGTTGGGGCATTTATGATGATTTATCAAATTTTTAAAACGAATTTTATTTATTGTAACCGTCTTGTGATAACTGAGAGATTGGTTATTTCTTGCCTGTCCAACTCGTTCTCCAGCTAGGAGTGAAGACCACAAGCTGGACGGCAAAAAACAACCCTGGCTTTCATCCCACCGCTAAGAAGAGTACAGTTATAGCGGGGCACTTCCCGCCGAGTAAGTTAAATTGGAAGAGAATTGTATGTTGTCGAAAAGAATTTTACCTTGTCTGGATGTGAAAGCCGGTCGCGTGGTCAAAGGTGTCAATTTTGTCAATCTTCAGGATGCTGGCGATCCGGTAGAAATGGCTCAGGTTTACAATGATGCGGGTGCTGACGAGTTGGTGTTTCTGGACATTACAGCGACTCACGAAGACCGGAATATTATGATCGATGTGGTGTACCGAACGGCCGATCGAGTATTTATCCCTTTGACGGTGGGCGGCGGTATCCAATCCTTAGACACAATTAAAAGTTTATTGAGGGCGGGCGCTGATAAGGTGAGTATTAATTCGGCGGCGGTGCGCGATCCGAGTTTAATTGACAAAGCCAGCGATCGATTTGGTAATCAGTGCATTGTAGTGGCGATCGACGCCCGCAAACGGCAAGATGCAGATAATCCGGGTTGGGACGTGTACGTGCGCGGAGGGCGAGAAAATACCGGCAAAGATGCGATCGCCTGGGCCAAAGAAGCCGAACAGCGCGGCGCGGGCGAAATTCTGGTGACAAGCATGGACTCGGACGGCACTCAAGCCGGTTACGATTTGGAATTAACTCGAAGCATTGCCGAAATTGTCGAAATTCCCGTCATTGCTTCCGGGGGCGCCGGCAACTGCCACCACATCTACGAAGCCGTGACTGAGGGCAAAGCAGAAGCTGCACTGCTGGCTTCCCTGCTGCATTACGGGCAACTCAGTGTAGGAGAAATTAAAACTTATCTAGCAAAATGTCAAGTTCCCGTGCGACAGCAGCAGCCATTAGTTATTAGTCATTAGTCAGTGGATAGTCGGGCGCATCTCATATCTTGCAACATTTTCAACAAACCCCTCTGCGGGTTCACTCAAGCGCCCTCTCACATTGCAACCAGGCTAAATAAACCCGCCCCCACCCCACGATCGAACCAGTTACTGACATTGATACCGCTATGTGAGGCGCATCCGAAGGCACTTATAGAGAATTTTTTTGATTCTACACAAGTGCCTTCTACATAAATGTCTTGGGGCAACCCACGCCAGTCATCTAGAAATATTCCCTGAGAAGGATTTCAAATACCCACTTTTTCAGCTAAATATTATATGTTAGCTCAATTTGAAAGAAAGCAACGGTTGCTTTTCTCAAACTTGAGTTAAAGATTGTGCAGAATATGAGTGAGTTTCAGCCTGTTAACAATCTTAGCGATCAAAACTACTAAAAACGGAGAAATTTTGTATGTCTTTTATCAGCTTTAACTTCCCTGCTAAGCGTTTAGTTCGCACTTTAATAGCTGTTTGTTTTTGTGCCTTGATGTTTGTTTCTAATGCTTTCCCCGCTTTTGCCGTTACCAGCAGCCCCACCAAAGGTGAAGACAAACTTTTAGGGATTGAAAAAGAATCTCAAGAAATTGTCCTGAAAAAACCAATGTCCTTGGAAGAAACTCAAGAAAAAGCCAGCAAAGGACCGAACGAAGTTCAGGGAGACGCTGATCTTGAAAAAATGAAAAATCCTTCCAATACAGAAGCTACATCCTTTGAGCAACAAGTCAAAAAAGCTGTCAGCAAAATTAAAGACTAACTTAGCGCGCAGTAGTCAGCGGACACTTGTCAGTATAAAAGATTAGGGACACGGCGCGGTGCCGTGTCCCTTGGAGTGCGGTATCCAATCTAAATTTATCTCTAGTTTTCAGAATTGGTATCAGATTGAATAAAAAAGTGGAAACGACTTGGCACCTTTCGGCTTTACAAACACTCTTTGCTGGGGCTCCAAGAGCAAGCTATCGAATTTTTCTCTAGTCAAATTAGCGTTTACTACTTGACCGTCATCTAAGGTTAATTCTACCTGTATTTCCCATCCCAAATGAATCAAGCGACTGATTCTTGCAGGCACTGTTGCACTATTTTCTGTAGTTTCAATTACTACGTCGTGAGGGCGCAAGAAAATCTCCGGGTTGGCTGAGTCAAAGCCGTTGCCTTGAAACATCCTTGAACTGCTGGGCAATACATTGACTGGACCGATAAAACTCATTACGAAAGCACTAGCGGGATGGTCGTAAATTTCTGCCGGTGTGCCGACTTGTTCGATTTTACCTTTATTCATTACTGTAATGTGATCGGCAACTTCCATCGCTTCTTCTTGATCGTGGGTCACAAAGACGGTGGTAACGTGAACTTCGTCGTGCAGTCGCCGCAACCAAGCACGCAAATCTTTGCGAACTTTGGCATCGAGAGCTCCAAAAGGTTCGTCTAGCAGTAACACTTTCGGTTCCACAGCCAGGGCTCTGGCGAGGGCCACCCGCTGTCGCTGGCCTCCTGAAAGTTGCGACGGGTATCTATCGCCCAATCCTGCCAATTGCACTAAATTCAACAATTCTTCTACCCGCGATTTGACTTTCGCGGGCGGTGTTTTCTGAATTTGCATCCCGAAAGCGATGTTTTTTCGCACTGTCATGTGCTTGAATAGCGCGTAGTGCTGAAACACGAACCCAATTTTGCGGTCTTGGACGCTAGTATTCGTGGCATCTTGGCCTGTTAGCCAGATTTTGCCAGAGTCGGGCATTTCTAAACCGGCAATCAAC
The DNA here is from genome assembly GCF_036701945.1 of Microcoleus sp. MON1_C1. Classification (NCBI taxonomy): domain Bacteria; kingdom Bacillati; phylum Cyanobacteriota; class Cyanophyceae; order Oscillatoriales; family Microcoleaceae; genus Microcoleus; species Microcoleus sp. MON1_C1. Next base: position 93,157 of record NZ_JAUBRO010000021.1, read on the forward strand.
CGCAGCAGTGTAGACTTGCCGGAACCAGACGGGCCCAGCAATGCGACTAGGGAACCCGATTCAATTTCTAAGCTGACTCGATCGAGTGCTTGGAAACTGCCAAACTGTTTTGATACGTTTTCTACAACTATGCCCATAGGTAGGAAGAAGGAAGAGGGAAGAGGTTCGAGGTTCGAGACAGGAGACAGGAGACAGGAGGCAAGAGGCAAGAGGGAAAAATGTTAATCTCCAGTTTGTGGATGGGTTAAAGTAAGTTTTTTTATACCACGATCGCACATCCGTTTGTTAATTTTAGGGTTTTGGCGATCGGTCAGTCGATTTTAGATTTTAGATTTTAGATTTTAGATTTACTTGCAGCTTTGAATCTGGAAGATAGAACTTTGGTCTAAAATTTTGGGTTCTCCAGGAAAGGAGTTGGGGCTTTGTATCCGTTTTTGGGCGGGGTTAAACAGCCGAAAATTAACAAAAATGCACCTCCAAAACAAAACAATACAATTCTTTGCCACCAAAGTTGGCGTTTGGTACTACAATGCAGCAAAAGTTCAAGCGTTTTTGACTTCAACGGCTGAGGGGATAAAGGAAAATGGGAGATGTTGGACGTGTGCCTGTAGGAATTATCGGCGCTTCAGGGTACGGCGGCGTGCAACTTGTGCGACTGCTGGCGGACCACCCGGCGGCTGAAGTAGTTTATTTGGGCGGGGATAGCAGTGCGGGAAAACCTTTTTCCAGCCTTTATCCGCATTTGACTAACTGCACTGACTTGACAGTGGAGGCGATCGACCTAGACAAAATAGCCGCAAAATGTGAAGTTGTGTTTCTGTCGCTGCCGAACGGTTTAGCTTGCAAAATGGCACCGACGCTGCTCGAAAAAGGCTGCAAAGTCTTGGATTTGTCGGCTGACTACAGATTTGAAAATCAGGAAACTTACAAAGCTTGGTACGGCGGCGAGCGATCGGACTCCTCAGTGGCTGCAACGGCTGTTTACGGTTTGCCAGAATTGTATCGCGATCGAATTAAAGACGCTCAGTTAGTAGGCTGTGCCGGCTGCTACGTCACTGCTAGTTTATTGGCCCTGGCACCTTTGCTCAAACAAGGTCTCATTGTGCCAGAAACAGCCATTATCGACGCCAAATCCGGTACTTCGGGAGGGGGCCGCAAAGCCGAAGTTAATCTCTTGTTGGCTGAAGCAGAGGGTTCTCTGGGCGCTTACGGCGTTGGCCGCCACCGCCACACGCCAGAAATCGAGCAAATTTGCAGCGATTTAGCGGGACACGATATTAAAGTTCAGTTTACTCCCCACCTCATTCCGATGGTGCGCGGAATTCTGGCGACTGTTTACGCAACTTTGCGCGATCCGGGTTTGGTGCGAGAAGATTTAATCACGATTTTCAGCGCTTTTTACCGCAATTGTCCTTGGGTAAAAGTGTTGCCGGCTGGAGTTTACCCGCAAACAAAATGGGCTTGCGGCACGAATCTTTGTTATATCGGCATCGAAGTCGATCCGCGTACTGACAGAGTGATTGTGCTCTCGGCGATCGACAATTTAATTAAGGGACAAGCCGGCCAAGGCATCCAGTGCATGAACTTGATGATGGGCTGGGAAGAAACTTTGGGTTTGCCACAATTGGCTTTCTATCCTTAATTGAGGAGCGGTAATATCCAGATTTAACTGGTTAACTGGTTCCCGGGCTCTGCCTGGGAACCGATATCCAGAGGAAGAGCCTCGAAGACCCGAGGAAAATTGGAGGCAGAGCCTCCGGATCTGCGTCCCCAGGCAGAGCCTGGGAACGAGGATTAGCGATTACCAAGTGTTATTTAGGCCCGTAACCGATCGACCCAGCATAAATTGCCCGATCGCCCAATTCATCCTCAATCCGCAATAAACGGTTATATTTGGCAACTCGTTCGCTGCGACACAAAGAACCAGTCTTGATTTGGCCGGCGCGAGTCGCTACGGCTAAATCGGCAATGGTGGTATCTTCAGTTTCACCGGAACGGTGGCTGATGATCGATCGATAGCTGTTCCGTTTGCCCAGGTCGATCGTATCCAAAGTCTCCGTCAAAGAACCAATTTGATTGAGCTTAATCAAAATCGAATTGCTAGCTTTCAAATCAATTCCTTTTTGCAGCCGCGTGCGATTAGTAACAAACAAATCGTCACCTACCAACTGAACTTTGCTGCCCATTTTCTGCGTCAGCGCTACCCAACTGTCCCAATCGTCTTCGTGCAAACCATCTTCAATGGAAACAATCGGATATTGTCCGGCCAAACCATCCAAATAATCGATTAATTCTGCCGGCGAATGAGCCACACCGTCGTAAGTATATTGCCCATCTTTGTAAAATTCGCTAGCAGCCACATCCAAAGCTAAAGCAACTTGTTCACCCGGTTTGTAGCCAGCTTTTTCAATAGCTGCAATCAACAAATCCAAAGCTGCTTGATTGGATTTAAGATTAGGCGCAAAACCGCCTTCATCACCCACACCAGTCAGCAAACCCTCAGCTTTTAAGACTTTACTCAAGGATTCAAATACCTCTGCACCCCAGCGTAAAGCTTCTTTAAAAGAGGGCGCACCCACAGGGACAATCATAAATTCTTGAATGTCCACATTATTGTTAGCGTGAGATCCCCCGTTGATCACGTTCATCAGTGGTACTGGCAAAACGTTCGCCAAGGGCCCGCCCAAGTAGCGGTAAAGGGGCAGTCCTAAAGTCTCGGCGGCCGCCTTTGCTGTGGCTAAGGAGACTCCGAGAATGGCATTTGCGCCGAGGTGGGATTTGTTGGGGGAACCGTCCAAGTCAATCATGGTTTTGTCTACCAGTGCTTGGTCGATCGCATCGAGATTAGCCAAAGCGGGGGCAATTTTGTGTTCGACGTTAGCAACGGCTTTTAGGACTCCTTTGCCGCCGTAACGGGTTTTGTCATCATCGCGGAGTTCGTGGGCTTCAAAAGAGCCTGTAGAGGCACCGCTGGGGACTTGGGCGAGCCCCACAACACCGTTGGCTAGGTAAACTTCAGCTTCAATGGTGGGGCGGCCACGGGAGTCGAGGATTTCTCTGGCTTGAATAGATTCGATCGCAGTGTCTAGCATATTAATTATTCCGGACTTAACTCAAGGTTTCATGACAATTAGCAGTCTCTGGGTTTTCCCACGCTGACTGCTGACGGGTAATAGAGTACGCGATCCCCTGAATTATTGGTACACAGTTCAAAATATTTGCGGATGGGGACGGGCAGATGGGTGTCAATAAGCTAGGCTTGTTGAATAAAGACCGCCGGCAATTTTGACAGTAATTTGATTGTTTTAACCCCAGATTCCCGCAGATTTCTTAATTGGAACCTTTGTTAAAATCAGAATATCAACAAAGTCGATCAAAAAAGGAGAAACTTAAGATGTTAGAAACAAATATCGGAGAAATTAGAGCATTAGCTGAAAATTCAGACCCAATTATTGCCGATCCCCCAAACATCAAATTACTCACAGCGCCATTGCCAAATCCAGGCAGCGACCCCAACTTTTTTGACTTAACTTCCAATGACGACGCATTTCAATTAGCAAATGGAATTCTGCGGAATACTCCCGGAGGTTTGCGGGCTTTAGATGGTAACGATTTTGTCAGAGGTTCCGGTGGTGCGGAACTGATGAACGGTAACAGTGGCAGAGATACTTTAATCGGAGGTTGCGGCAGCGATACTATTCGCGGCGGCCAAGATTTGGACATTCTTTATGGAGAATGCGGCAGCGATTTTGTCAGCGGAGATCAAGGTGATGACTACGTTTATGGAGGCACGGCTAATGACTTTATTCGCGGTGGTAAAGGGAATGATGCTTTAGTAGGAGAGAGTGGAAATGATACTCTAATCGGTGATGCTGGAATTGATAGACTTTGGGGAAGTGAAGGCGCAGATATGTTTGTCCTCCGCACAGAAGTGGGAGCAACTTCGGGGGAGATTGGTTCGCTTCAACCATCTCCTAGTGGCAATTTTGATGTAGAGGAAGTGCCGGCAGATTTTATTCTCGATTACAATCCGGCTCAAGGTGATGTAATTGGATTGGCGGGAGGACTGACGCGAAATGATATTGTTTTGAGCGAAAGGTTTTTGACAATTGGTGATGCCAGAGATTACGATAGCAGCGGCCCTTTTCCTCCGGAACAGCCTCGAACTCTGGAGTTGAGATTGCTGGATACTAAGGCGACGGTGATTCGGGAAGCTAGCAGTGGCAATATCTTGGGTTTGGTGAAGGATGTTTCCCCGGATCAACTTCAGTTTATATCTGTATCGGATGGGACGATCGCTCTAGGATAATTACCAACTGCTGGGCAAGGCTAATCTGCATAGCACGGACGGGCGGAACGAAACGCCCATCCGACAACAACAAGGCTCTCAATCTTCGTTCCCAGGCAGAGCTTGGGTAGGCATATAAGCGAGGCTCTACCTCCCGATTCCTGACATAAATTCAACAATATTTAAGATTGCCAGAAATCCGCCACATCATATCCCATTTCGGTGAGCATTTGCCGCAGCAGAGGTAAGCTCAAACCAATCACATTTGTGTGACATCCTTCGATTTTTTCGACAAAAAGACCGCCTTTACCTTCGAGTGCAAAACAGCCTGCACAGGCGAGGGGCTCTCCGGTAGCGACGTAAGCCGCTATTTGGCGCGAGGTAACTTCCGCAAAATGAACTTTTGTAACTTGACAGCGAATGATCGATCGCGACCTGGCCTCACCAAAGTCATCGAATCTAGTATCAATTAAAGCATGACCCGTATACAGTTCGCCCACCTTACCGCGCATTTTCTGCCAGCGCGAGATTGCTTCTTCCGCATCCTTGGGTTTGCCGTGAATTTCGCCATCTATGAGCAAAATTGAATCGCATCCCAAAACCAAACAAGATTTGGGATTAGGGATTTGCGGGTGAGAATTAGCCAGTAAAAACTTAGCTACAGCCTCAGCTTTTCCCTCTGCTAAAACCTGCACTAAATTATTGGCATCCCTCATTTGTATTTGCGCTTCATCAAAGTCGCTGGGGCAAATCACAGCTTGAATGCCGGCATTTTCTAGCAGGCGACGGCGCGCTGGAGAAGCTGAAGCTAATACAAAAGTGGGAATTTTCATAAGTTAAGAAGTTCAGTTGACAGTTGACAGTTGACAGTTGACAGTTGACAGTTGTCAGTTGTCAGTTAACTGTGGTGAGGTTTCCAGCGAACAGTCAACAGTCAACAGCGAACAGTCAACAGTCAACAGTTAACAATGCCCCATGCCCCATGCCCAATTCCCAATTCCCTAATAAACAGAGAAAGATTTAACAACTTTCTCAAAAGCTTCTTTTACCTTGGGCCAGCGTTCTTCGGTAGTGGAAACGTTAAGAGTAAAAAGTTTGCCGCGGCTGACGGCTACACTCGCTAAGTTGTGGCGTTCTTGGTTGGGAAGCTTGACGGCATATTCTAAAATGTAATAGTTTTTCGATCGCGATTCGCGAGATTCAGCATTGACTAATTCAGCTTCGCGGCCCGAATCACTCGGGGCGATCGCACTTTTGCTGAGCTTGTATCCCACATCCGTCGGTGTTCCCAAATCAGCCAGAGTTTTGTCCTTCGGAACTGGGCTGATTACCACGCTGACGTTCTCAGTTTGCTGAATCAAATCGCGCAACACCACATCGGGCCCGTTAGAAACCGCGATCGGCAGCCAGCCGTTAGGATAGAGAAATTGATAGCCATCGCCAGTATCAACGTAGCTTTTGAGTCCGGTGACTTTAGACACACAACCGGTCAAAGTGAGGCTTAGAACCACCAGAAGTATTGCCGCAATTCGTTTGAGCATTCTTTTTACGAGTAGGGTAAAACAAAAATATTTAATTTTAATTGTCTCACCAAACCTTGCCCCTCAAAATAGTTAAGCTATGGATCGCTGTTTGTGTATCGCCAGCGATCCATAGCCATATAGTTTAATTGTTAACAAAATCATTACAGGTGAGTCAGCCAGCTAATCAGCCCGTGCTTGGTCGAAACTTCTAAAGCCAAGAGAGAAACAAAGCCAATCATGGCAAGGCGGCCGTTTAAGCGTTCGGCGTAGGGAGTGAAGCCGGTGCGGGGTTCGTCATCGACGTATACTTGCGGCTCGATCGCAAAATTGTTCATTTTGCCTTGATCGTCCAGCATTAAGCCTCTGTTACTCATCTTTTTTTTCCTAAATGGTTTTTAGTGTACTGTAAATAAATGTAACAGACTTGTGAAGATATGTAAAGGATTGTGAGAAATTTTTTTAAATACCTCGATCTGACACCAGTTTAAAAAAAAATGCAACTGTAGGCAAGCTCTAAACCCTTATAAAATCAGTCTTTCCCCAATCTAAAATCTAAAATCTAAAATCTAAAATGGTATGACTGTGGGTAGACTATGGGCCCCAGAGGGGGGAGGATAGAGTGAAGAGGCACGAAAGTCGATGGTGTGTGGCAAATCCAGTCTGGGTTTGACGAAAATTGTGGAACGGAGGAAAAATTTATGCGGGCCAGTCTGGAAATGCGGTGGTTTTATAGCGGTGCACTGCCAAAATCGCTCAATCAATGGTTTGGAAGCGAGAGTCTCGGCGCGTATCTTTCGCCTCCCGAAGAGCGGGAAGACATATATTTGCTAGTACCTAACTGCGACTACTTGGGAGTGAAGCTGCGTGGGAAAACCTTGGAGGTAAAGTGGCGTCAGGCAGAGTTAGGGACGATGCAGTTCGCCAATCGCTGGGAAGGCAAAGCCGAAAAGTGGCTGAAGTGGGTTTGTGCTGACACGATGGCGCCGATACCGGCGGATATTTTGGCGACAGGAAAGTGGGTGGCAGTCAAGAAAAAGCGAGCGCAGCGTCTTTATCAAGTTTCGGCCCCTGGTGCCCTGATATCTGTGCCTGTGGAAGCCCCAATTCCCCAAGGTTGCACCGTGGAACTTACTCAATTGAACATTAACGGCAGCGCGTGGTGGACTTTGGGATTTGAAGCGTTTGGCAGCGAAAGTTGTTTGACAGAAAGCCTGCAAACAGTAGCTAGTTGGACTAGCAAGAGTTATCAGGCGCAAAAGTTAAAAGCTGAGGATTCTTCTGCTTATCCGATTTGGCTGGCAAGCAAGTAATATCAAACCCGGCTTCAATAATACCTCCTGTATTTTTTAGTCGTCCTCTGCTGGGACGAGAGGGAAGTGTAAACGCGGTTTCAACCGCCGAGTCTGGCCGTCCGGGACGCCACTGGCATATATAGTAAGGTGCTCTACTACCGGAAATCTTCAATAATATTTCAATAACGGAGTCTGACGCACCTGAGATGTTGCACCATTTTCAATTAGGTTTTTTAGGGGCGGGCAGGATGCCCACCCCACAAGAAAACTCACTCTTTGTGGAACAGGCATCTTGCCTGTTCTTGAGAATGGTGCAAGATGCACCCTAAAAATCGATCGTCCTGTGACAGTTGGCTTTAGTCTTATCTGATCGAGGGGGTTTCTAACTATTCCCCCTCTCTCCCATTCTCCCCCTCTCTTCTTCTATCCACTTTCCCAGCAGTTCTCAGAATTTGACAAGCCAAAATCGCCGCCCCAAACCCATTATCAATATTCACCACACCCACACCAGCCGCACAAGAATTGAGCATAGTTAAAAGAGGAGCAATCCCGCCAAAACTCGCGCCGTAACCCACACTTGTCGGCACAGCAATCACCGGACAATCTGCCAAACCCGCAACCACACTCGCCAAAGCGCCTTCCATGCCCGCAACCGCAATCAACACATCAGCATCGGCAATAACGTGCCGGTTGCTCAGCAAGCGGTGAATGCCGGCAACTCCGACATCCCACAAACGTCGCACCTGAAAACCGCAAAGTTCCGCAGTAATTGCCGCCTCTTCCGCTACAGCCAAATCCGCCGTTCCCGCACTGATAATAGTCACAGTACCCGGATGCTGCGGAGTTGGGGAATTAGGAGAAATTGCACAAATTCGAGCTTTTTGGTAGTAGCACAAATCGGGTATTTTTTGTTGCAATTGCTGGAAAACTTCCGGTTCGATTCGTGTCGCCATCACCGCAGAATTTCGCCCGCGCATCGCCTCGATAATATCAACAATTTGGTCGGGCGTTTTCCCCGGGCCCCAAATTACTTCAGGAAAACCCGTTCTTAAAGTACGGTGGTGGTCAATTTTGGCAAAATCGCCGACTTGTTCAAAGTCAAAATGCTTTAATTTATCCAAAGCGGCGATCGGGCTAATATCGCCGGCAGCCACTGATTCGAGTAAGTTCTGTAAAATTTTAGGTTCCATTAATTAATGACTGACTAATGACTAATAACTGCTGACTATTCTGTTATTTTCAACTCGTACAAATTCCAGAAAGCACCGCCGAGGGCACTGTAGCGAATTCCCGAAACGCGATCGCGCACCGCCTCAAAAGTCAGCGGATTCACCATATAGATAAACGGCACTTGTTCTGCTATAATCCGCTGCGTCTCCCCATAAATTTCCTTGCGCTTGGTCTCATCAAGCTCCTGGGAAGCTTTCACGTAAAGGTCATCGATTTTCTGCTCCCAGTCGTCAACTTTCCAACCCTTAATCGGCGGTTCTCCGGCTTGCGGGCCCTGGTTGAAACTGTGCAGCGTGCCGTTAACAGACCAAATATTGTAGCCGCTGTGCGGTTCAGTACCTCCCGTAAAACCGCCGAGGTAAGTATCCCAATTGCGCGTCAACCGCAGCTTTTCCACATAAGTGTTAAAACTCAGGAACTGCGTATCAATTTGCATCCCCAGTTTGCCCAAGTCTTGCTTAATTTGCGTTGCCATTTGTTCCCGCACTTTTTTACCTGAAGGCACCAACAAAGTAAATCGCACTTTGTTGCCTTCAGCATCCAACAATTCGCCGTTACTATTATACTTAAAACCAGCACTTAACAGTAACTCTTTCGCTTTTTGCCGATCGTAACTGTAAGTTTTCAATCCCTCTGCTGGGGACAGGTAGAACGGACTTTGCGCCGGAATTGGGGAATGTAGCGGCGCGCCCAGTCCGCGATAGATATTGTTAGTCATGGCGGATCGGTTGATGCCGTAGGCGATCGCCTGCCGAAATTCCTTAGTCGCGAACCACCGAGACTTAATTGGGTCTACAAACGGCTGATTTTGAGCATTGCGCCCCTTATTCAGATTGAAACACATAAACACGCTGCCAGTATCCGGGCCGCCGTTGAAGACCGTATATTTGCCGCGTTTCTCCTCCCGTTTCAGCAGCGGAAAAACTTCCGGCTGCACGTCCAGAGTATCCAAATCGCCCGATCGAAAATTCAGCAGTTGATTGTCAGTATTTTCGATAATTTGCCAAACAATTTGCTGGATGTAAGGTTGAGAATTTCCCTCAGCATTTTTGCGCCAATAATACGGATTTCGTTCCAAAACAACGCGCTGATTAGGAGTATAACTCAGCATTCGGTACTGACCGTTGCCGACAATTTTTTTAGGGTCAGTATTCGTGCCCCAAGTAGTCAGGAATTGAGGATTGCCGTCTGCATCTGTATTTTCGACAGATTCCTGTAAAATATGAGTTGGTAAAATTGGGATTCCCCCAGCATATCTAATAAATGGAGCAAAGGGTTCTGCAACGGAAAATTCAACGCGGCGGCTGTCAATTTTTTTAACTTTTGGGAATTGGCGACTGCTGCCAACCCTCAGATTATCTTTCAAACCGCTAGGAATTTTGTCATTGAAATAAATCTTTTCATAGCTGAAGATAATGTCATCCGTAGTCATCGGTTCGCCGTCCGACCATTTCAAACCCTCTCGCAGGGTGAAGACAATCTTTTTGCCATCTTTGGAAACTTCCCAAGATTCAGCTAAACCGGGTTCTAAATCTGATGTTAACCCATTTTGGTTAATTAGTCCATCGTAAGTATAGCCAAAAATGTCGTAGGCCGACTGATTTAGCGGGTAGTTAAAGGTAGCCGGGCCGCTGGGGGTGGGAACGATGAGTCTGTTTACTAAGTTCGATCGGGCTGGAGTGCACGCAGACAAAGTTATCGTGGCAATTGCCGCCAGTAAAATCGCCAGCCAGCGCAGTCTTGAATGTATGATCATAGAAATTTTCATAATTTTTTAGTTTACCACCTGCGTGCAACTATGACTGAGATTGTAACCAACCAATAAAGTCTTCAGTGCGCGAAAAATACTTGGTTATCCCTACTTCCCGCAAAGCATCTCGAACTTTGGCCAGACCAAATTCTTTTGTATTATTACTCAAAAATACCTTGACTTCATTAGGATGTAAGTGTGCGTGACTCAAAATGCAGTGTAGAATCAAATTGTCTGTCGGGTCTTCTTCAATAAAAATTGAATTCAAACTTGCTTGAAGTGTGCCTGCTGTTAAGGGAATCATTTCTATCTTTGTGGCTAACAAATCAAGAGCTGCAAAAAGACGCGCATTAATATCATTTATCAGAGCCTCATTTTCATTGAGTGATTGCTCTAAGTGGAAGACAAGAGACTGGGCAGAGGGTGAAGTTTTATCTCGCTTTAGCTGACTAATTTGTTTTTCCATTTCACCTAAAAAACGGTTGCGTCGCTTGATTTCGTCTTCTAAAGCCGAAAGTGATTCCATGCAGCAAATACTTGGTATGGCTATGCTGACTGATGTCGGTACACTCACCAACAAGTTGTTAGCGTCAGGGTCGCGTCCCGTAGCAATGCTCATCAGAAAGTTAGTCTCGATATATAAAATTGCCACCAATTTCTACCCCAGATTTTGTCGTCCCACCTGCTAGCAGTGGTAGCAAGCCGATTTTTGCTATCTGTTCTGATGCGGTTGGAATTTCAGACTTCCAATTATAAGCTAAGTCGCGCAGCCATGCTTCAACCAGTCTAGTTAGGTATCGCTTAAATATCCGTTTGTTGCCAAATTCAGGCTCATAATGGCAAAGTATTTCACCAGTGTTTAGAGAACAAACAGGTCCAGATAACTTTACTCCGTCCCATTTGAAAATCAGAATTTGTTCGGTGTCAACAAACATAGCATAGGGAATTATGGTGCGTTGCTTGGATATCTTTGCTAACACAGCTTTCATCCAAGATATCCTGTAATCAGCAATCCTCTGCTTTGGTGCTGTTTCTTGAGCTTGAATAATTTTGACTTCGATTAGCACGACAACCCGATCGTCCTTATCTAGAGCAATGATATCAACCTCAATCGGTGTGGTGATTTCCAAGTTTTCGGCGAGCATAGATTTGACTCCTAAATGGGTTGAAAATCCTTAGAATCTGACAACTATTTTAGCCCTAACAAAACTACAGCATAGGCTGCAATTCCTTCTTCTCTCCCCACAGGCCCTAATTTTTCGTTTGTAGTAGCTTTGATGCCGATTTGGTCGGGTTTTAATTGTAGGACAGCAGAAAGCCGATCGCGCATTTGCTCAATATGCGGTTTCAGCTTTGGACGTTCTGCCACCACCACCGAATCAATATTGCCGATTTCCCAGCCTTTATCTAATATTAACTGATTCACTTGTGCCAGCAGTACGAGACTATCAGCACCTTTCCATTTCGGGTCAGTTGGCGGGAAATACAGCCCGATATCTCCTAAGCTGAGAGCTCCGAGCATGGCATCCATGATAGCGTGGGTAAGTACGTCGGCGTCGCTGTGTCCTAATAAGCCTAATTCGTGGGGAATGTGCACGCCGCCGAGGATGAGGGGGCGTTCTGGAACTAAGCAGTGAATGTCGTAGCCGTTGCCGATGCGGATGTTCATGTAAAATTGAGGTTTTGGAAGTATAGCAAAAAACAATTATTTCATATTTGCGGGGAGATAGGTGAAAAAGTATGGTCATGATTTACGGACTGTGTGGGAATTGTGACCAAGACATACAGATGTTGGTTGGTCAGTCTCTCTTTGCAAAAAACTTGTTTGGCATCTATCTTATAGCTGCTCTCATTGTGGGGAGGCAATCGAGTTAGATGATACTCATACTATACCTGACGAAATAAGAGAAGAGATTCTAGCAAAAGAAGGGACTTGGAACTTGATTGTATTGGAAAAAGAACAACGTGCAACAGTTGTAACAACAATTCTGCGTGAGGCTATGTCGTTGTCCTTACCTGAAGCTATAAAGCTAAAAAAGAAGAGACCTGGTTCTGTTTTTATCCGAACTAAATCTGAGACTGCTCGACTAAAACAGCTTTTAGCTGCTGAAGGTTTGAAAGCTTCAATCAGCAGAAGTGTTACAACAATCGCCGTTGCCGCTAAAATTGGGCTATGAGTTTGCCCGATAAATCATATGGGATAACTTCTCCTTTCTCCCTTCTCCTATTCTCCCCTGTCCTCCAACCACCGATCGTACAAATCCAGCCGGCGCGATCGAGTTCTTTCAATTTGCTGTTGCTTGCGCCAGCGAGCAATTTCTGCGTGATTACCAGACAGCAACACGTCGGGCACCTTCAATCCCCGAAAATCCGCCGGTCGAGTGTACTGCGGATAATCCAAAAGTCCGTCTTCAAAACTCTCAAACTTTAGGGAATCTTCCTTCGCCACCGTTCCCCGGAGCAATCGCAAAACCCCATTAATCAAAGCCAAAGCCGGAATTTCGCCCCCCGTGAGTACAAAATCCCCCAAAGACACCTCGCGAGTTACCAAATGCAAGACTCGATCGTCCACACCCTCATAATGACCGCAAATCAACACCAACTGATCGCGATCGGCCGCCAACTCCCGAAACATCCCCTGCTGCATCGGTTCCCCCTGGGGAGTCAGCAAAATCACCTCCCGCCGCGGCAAAACCGGCAGCGACTCCACCGCAGCAAAAATCGGTTCCGGTTTCATCAGCATCCCCACTCCGCCCCCGTAAGGCTCGTCATCGACTCGCTGGTGCTTGTCTGTGGTAAAATCGCGGGGATTGACAAAATTCACCTCAGCAATCTTTTTAGCTAAGGCTTTGCCCATCAGTCCCGACTCTAGGGGAGCCCGGAAAAATTCTGGAAATAAGGTAACTACGTCAAAGCGCACAATTATTGGAATTTTATTGATACATCATCTCTAGTTTGACCCTTAGGGGGAGTTCAGTTTTCAGTAATTGCTTTATTCTTTATAATTTCTTATAATTTCTGAAAATTTTTGCAAGTTGAATTCTCTTCCTTTGTCGGCGGGCCCGTTTTGTACAACAATAAATCAGTTTTTCATGACAGCGACTGCAAGCAAACTCGCCGCCAAACAATTGCGGGATAGCGCGATCGGCGATCGCACCTCACTCGCACCAACAAAAATTTATTCTTAAAAAGCCCTATTGTACGCACAGCAACGGCAAAATTGAATTTCACATCCAACAGAGGAAGACACACCATGCAGCAGTTGACATCTCAAGCCCTCGAACACAATATTCCCCAGCGCACAAAAACCTCGATTATGGTCATCGGGGGAGCCGAAGACAAAGTTCACGGGCGAGAGATTCTGAACACCTTTTTTTGCCGTGCTGGGGGTGCAAATGCTCGGCTGGCGATCATTCCGTGTGCTTCGCGAGATCCCGAAGGAATTAGCAACCGTTACCGCACCATATTTGACGAAATGGGCGTTAGTGCCGTCAAAGTAGTGGACATCCGCGAACGCGAACAAGCCGAAAACCCCGTCTGGAAAGATTACTTAGAAGATTGTACGGGCGTATTCATCACAGGCGGCGACCAACTGAGGCTCTGCGGGCTGCTGGCGGACACCCCGCTGATGGAGAAAATTCGCAAAGAAACTCTCGAAGGCAAAATTACCCTCGCCGGTACGAGCGCGGGTGCTGCGGTGATGGGATATCACATGATTGCAGGCGGCGGGAGTGGGGCGTCACCGAACCGATCTTTAGTAGACATGGCAAACGGACTTAACATTATTCCTGAGCTCATCGTAGACCAGCATTTTCACAACCGCAACCGGATGGCTCGCTTGCTGTCGGCTGTGGCTTGCCACCCCGATCGCATCGCTATTGGTATTGACGAAGACACCTGCGCCTTGTTTGAGGGAGACGATACTATGAAAGTTCTCGGTAAAGGCACTGTGACTATTGTTGATTCTAGGGAAAATTTTTATACCAATGAGTCTCTGGTAGGAGCGACAGAACCCTTAAGTCTGTTCAATATGCGCTTGCACGTTCTGTGTCACGGAGATTGCTACAATATGCCCCTAGGCAAACCAATGCCATCGGGAGCCTGTTCCGAGTCTGGCTGGCCCCCCGAATGCCGCACAGCCAACTAACGCAGAACATCTCTTGTCATTGATTCGGCAGAAATTAGGCGGCATTCCGGCCGAATCATGGATACAACAATAGAATAGATTCCGAAGCAGCCACGGGCTGACGCCAGGAGGCAGAATCACAGAAAATTCTAACTTCGGGCTTTGAGTTTTTGCTAGCCATGGATCTGTACTTGTTTTTAGCTGCTCGCAGGGGCATGAATTTTCAATTGGGTAGCCCATAACTGGAAATTCACTCCCAAACTGTTCGCAGCGAACAGTCGAGCGAGCAATCTAGATCGAAATTGAATAAATGCTCCAATTATCTATAAGATTTCGCGCCCCATACCCCTCTAACTACCATGAAAATACTTAAAATCCAGACCTTACGCGGCCCCAACTACTGGAGCATCCGACGCCACAAACTCGTCCTGATGCGTTTGGATTTAGAGGAGTGGGCAGATAAAACCACATCTGAAATTCCTGGCTTCTACGAAGGGTTGATCGCCGCACTTCCGAGTTTGAACGACCATCACTGTTCTCCAGGCCATCAGGGAGGATTCCTGCAACGGGTCAGAGAAGGCACAATGTTGGGACACGTAATCGAACACGTCGCCCTAGAACTTCAGGAGATGGCAGGAATGCCGGTCGGGTTCGGTCGTACCCGCGAGACTGCGACCCCAGGCATTTACCAAGTAGTAATTGAGTATCAAAACGAACAAGCAGGTCGCTATGCCGCCCGGGCGGGCGTGCGGATGTGCCAGAGCATTGCCACTACTGGTTCTTATCCAGCAGCAGAATTAATCCAAGATTTGAGAGACCTTAGAGAATTTGCTGCGTCGGCGGCCCTGGGGCCGAGTACGGA
Organism: Microcoleus sp. MON1_C1; assembly: GCF_036701945.1. NCBI lineage: Bacteria > Bacillati > Cyanobacteriota > Cyanophyceae > Oscillatoriales > Microcoleaceae > Microcoleus > Microcoleus sp. MON1_C1. The sequence goes on from NZ_JAUBRO010000021.1 coordinate 108,228, forward strand.
AACACTGATCAAGGAAGCAGAAGCTCGCGGCATTCCTTGGATGCCTTTGAACGCCCGGTTTATGATTCAACTCGGCTATGGGGTTCACCAAAAGCGGATTCAGGCAACTCTGAGCAACCGCACGGGAGTTTTGGGGGTAGAACTTGCCTGCGACAAGGAAGGTACCAAAAATATCCTCGCCAGCGCCGGTGTGCCGGTTCCAAGAGGGACGGTGATTAATTATTTGGATGAACTGCACGGGGCGATCGAAGATGTCGGCGGTTATCCGATCGTCCTCAAACCCCTAGACGGCAACCACGGCCGCGGCATTACGATCGACATCAATTCCTGGGAAGCAGCAGAAGAAGCTTACGACTTAGCCAGCGCGGCATCAAAAACAAAAAGCGTGATAGTCGAGCGCTATTACGTCGGCCGCGACCACAGAGTATTGGTAGTCAACGGGCAAGTCGTAGCAGTCGCAGAACGAGTCCCCGCTAACGTCGTGGGTAACGGCAAGTTTACAGTAGAACAGCTTATTGAAGAAGTAAACCGCGACCCGCAGCGAGGAGACGGACACGACAACGTGCTCACTCGGATCACGATCGACAAATTGTGCCTGGATTTGCTGCAAAAACAAGGATACGCGATGGACTCCGTAGTGCCGGCCGGCGAAAGAGTATTTTTGCGGGCGACAGCAAACTTGAGTACCGGTGGCATTGCAGTCGATCGCACCGACGAAATCCACCCGGAAAACGTCTGGCTCTTTTCCAGAGTCGCCAAAATTATCGGTTTGGACATCGCCGGCATTGACGTAGTAACTCCCGACATCTCCCAACCCCTGCGCGATGTCAACGGCGTCATCGTCGAAGTCAACGCAGCACCGGGTTTCAGAATGCACGTCGCCCCGAGTCAAGGTTTACCCCGCAACGTCGCCGGCGCCGTCTTCGATATGCTTTTCCCCTCGCCTCAACCCAGCCGGGTGCCGATTTTAGCGGTAACGGGAACCAACGGCAAAACTACAACCACTCGCCTGCTTGCCCACATTGTCAAGCAGACTGGTCAGATTACTGGCTACACGACAACCGATGGCACTTACATCGGCGATTATTTGGTAGAAACCGGAGACAATACCGGGCCGCAGAGTGCTCAATTGATTTTGTCTGACCCGACGGTGGAAGTAGCGGTGCTGGAAACTGCCAGAGGCGGAATTTTGCGATCGGGCCTCGGCTTCGATCAGTGCGATGTCGGCGTCGTCTTAAACGTCGCGGCCGATCACTTGGGAATTGGCGACATCGACACCGTGGAACAACTTGCCAAACTCAAGAGCGTCCTCGTCGAGGCGGTAATGCCCAAAGGCTATGCAGTTTTAAATGCAGACGACCCGCTAGTATCACGCATGGCGCAGCGTGTCAAGGCTCAAATTGCATATTTTTCGATGAACCCGGACAACGAACTGGTTGCCAAACATACCGCTGCGGGCGGGCTGGCAGCGATTTACGAAAATGGGTATTTGTCGATCTTGAAAGGTGATTGGACGCTGAGAATCGAGCAGGCTGTGAACGTGCCGCTGACGATGGGCGGGCGCGCGCCGTTTATGATTGCTAATGCTTTAGCAGCTTGTTTGGCGGCCTTTGCCCAAGGATTGAAAATAGAAGATATTCGATCGGCTTTGTCAAGCTTCCAAGCATCGGTGGGTCAAACTCCAGGACGGATGAATTTGTTTAAATTGGGCAGCTATCACGCTTTGCTCGACTACGCCCACAACCCCCACAGCTACAAAGCTTTGGGCAGTTTCGTGCTGAATTGGCCGGGACAGCGGATCGGGGTAGTCGGCGCCCCTGGAGACCGGCGAGATGAAGATTTTGTCACGCTGGGCAAACTTTCGGCCGAGATGTTCGATCGCATTATTGTCAAGGAAGATATTGACAGGCGCGGGCGAGAACCCGGTGTGGTGGCACAGTTAATTTGCCAGGGAATTGCAGAGGCGATTTCTGCAGGAACCGCAAAGAAATCTCAAGTTGAATACGAGTTGATTCTCGACGAAACAACCGCCGTTAACAAGGCTTTAGATGAGGCGCCTGCCGGCAGTTTGGTAGTGATTTTACCTGAAAGTGTCAACAAAGCTTTAACTTTAATTGAGACCCGGAAACCGATTAAGGAATCTGTGGAAGTTCAAAATGGTTTAGATCGATCGAAGTCACAGGAAAGTTTAAAACCGACTGTGGTGAATCAAGGCTAAACTATTAAGTCTCATTTAATTGATAGGTTGGGTTTACTTGTGTTAAACCCAACCTATTTTTTTTAATTAATACTATTTATTATTTTTTGTGCATTACATTCAACAAATCCTAGAAAGAGCGATCGACTTACTGACCAAATAGCTGATTGCGTTCAATCATTGTCATGCACTAGCCTGTTTTTAGCTCTGAAAAAAGATACAATATTTTTGAGATGGGTGGCGATCGCTCTCATGCCCGATCGCTCTCTCGATCGCCAATTCAAACCGCTCGAAGTATAGAATCAGGAAAAAGCAAGCAGGATTGAAGCATGAATGAAGCCGATCGCACGCGTGTCGAAACATTCATCACGCGCTGGGCAGGTTCTAGCGGTAACGAACGGGCAAACTACCAGTTGTTTTTTGCCGAAATGTGCGATGCGCTGGGAGTCGATCGCCCTTTTGATAAAGGCAGGATTCCCAACGATCCCTACTGCTTTGATAAAGATGTCAAAATTTTTCACCCCAGCGGCAAAGTGACTCCGGGGTTTATTGACTTTTACAAAGCCGAGCATTTTTTGATAGAGGCCAAACAGGGCGGAACAACGAGCAACAAAGGAACGGCAAAGCGGGGGACAAATACCTATTTGCGGGAGATGGAAAAAGCGTTTGTGCAGGCGATCGCCTATACACGCAGTCTCAGCAGCAAACCGCCGTTTTTGTTAACTTGCGATATTGGCGATCATTTTGAATTATGGATGGGGTTTACCGGCGATTATGGCGGCTATGGGGCGCGGCGAGAAATCGCGCTCATGGAGTTGCGGAAAGCCGATGTTTTCGATTTGTTTGTCGATATTTTTAGCAATCCGCAGCAGCGCAATCCAGAGAAGATTGCAGCGCGGGTGACGCGGGAAGTGGCGGCGGATTTGGCAGAGTTGGCGAAGCGGATGGAGGCGAATGTCGATCCGCAGCAAGTCGCCCAGTTTTTGATGCGCTGTATTTTCACCATGTTTGCTGAGGATGTGGGATTACTCAAAGAACATTTGTTTACGCAGGCGCTGGAAACGCGGTGGATTCTCAATCCGAAGACTTTTAAGCCGGAAGTAGAGGCGCTGTGGGAGGCGATGAATGAGGGGACGAGTTTTGGCTTTCATGGCAAACTGTTGCGGTTTAATGGCGGATTGTTTGCCGAGTCGCAGGCGTTTGCTTTGACAAAGGCGCAGTTGGAGGTGTTGTTGCAGGCGGCGAAGCGGGATTGGTGCAATGTGGAACCGGCGATTTTTGGGACGTTGTTGGAAAGGGCGCTGGATTCTAGGGAACGGAGTAAGTTGGGGGCGCATTATACGCCGCGATCGTATGTGGAACGGTTGGTAAAACCCGTGGTGATGGAACCTTTGGGCGATCGCTGGATTGCGGTACAAGCGGAGGTTAAACAGTTGCTCAACGCGGGAGAATCGGAACCGACTGTAAATCAAAGGAAAAAGGCACAATCAGTTTTAGAGGCATTTCTGACGGAGTTACAACAGGTGAAGATTCTCGATCCGGCCTGCGGATCGGGTAATTTTCTGTATGTGACGTTGGATTTGTTGAAGGGGTTGGAATCGGAGGTGTTGCGGCGCTTGGAAGATGTCACCGGATCGGCGCAGTTGCGGTTAGATATCGCACAAGTTAATCCGAGTCAGTTTTTGGGAATTGAGATCAATCCTAGGGCGGCGGCGATCGCGGATTTGGTGATTTGGATTGGCTATTTGCAGTGGCATTTTCGGCGGTTTGGCGATATTCCGCCGATCGAACCGGTGTTGCGGGAGTACAACAATATTGAATGCCGGGATGCGGTGTTGGCGTATGACCGGAGGGAACCGGATGTGGATGCGACGGGGAAGGTGAGAACTCGCTGGGGCGGACGGATGATGAAGAGTCCGGTGACGGGGGAGGATATTCCCGATCCGACGGACGAAGTAACAATTTATCGGTATTTGAATCCGAGGGCGGCAGAGTGGCAGGAAGCGGATTATATTGTGTCGAATCCGCCGTTTATTGGGAATGCGAGAATGCGAGAAATGTTGGGGGATGGGTATGCAGAAACGTTGAGAGAAGTCTATAAAGATGTGCCCGATACTGTTGATTTTGTGATGTATTGGTGGCACAAGGCAGCAGAACTAACTAGAGCGAGCAAAATAAAACGCTTTGGGTTTATTACCACAAACAGTATTCGCCAAACTCGGCAGCGGAAAGTTCTGGAGTTTCATTTTACGCAAAAGAATCCAACCCGATTAATTTTTGCTATTCCCGATCACCCTTGGATTGATGGAGGGGCAGCAGTCAGAATTGCAATTACAGCAGGTGAATTAGATGACCTCAAAAAGCCTGTAAGGATTGCCGAATTTGGTACAGTAGTTGCTGAGTGTGAAGGAGATACACCGGAAGACTCAGCAGAGCAAGTTGAAGTGCAGTTGCAGAATGTAGGGCTAATTTTTAGTAACCTTCAAGCTGGTTCTGATTTAACTCAATCTCAACCACTCCTGGCTAATGATAGGCTCTCCAGTCGCGGTGTTATGCTATTTAGTTCTGGGTTTATTGTCGATCAATCTGACTTGGATGAGATTGAGTCTGAGGTTCTTTTCCCATACATCAATGGACGAGACTTTATGCAACGTTCTCGCAATGTGCGCGTCATTGATTTATTTGGCTTAAAAGCTGATAAAGCTCAAGAACTATATCCAAAAGCATTCCAATGGGTGTTGGATAAAGTTAAACCTGAACGAGATACTAACCGTGATAAGAGCCTCCGAGAAAACTGGTGGATATTTGGTCGTCCAAGAACTGAACTTCGACCAGCGCTAAAGGGACTACAGCGTTACACGGCTACAGTAGAGACAGCAAAGCATAGAGTATTTCTATTCCTTTGCGCTGACGTAATACCGGACAACAAATTGATTGCGATCGCTCTTGATGATGCTTATTTTCTAGGTGTTTTGTCTAGCCGAATTCATGTAACTTGGGCGCTGGCAACGGGCGGATGGCTTGGTATAGGGAACGATCCAGTATATGTAAAGACAAAATGTTTCGACCCCTTCCCCTTCCCCGACGCCACGGAAACCCCAAAACAAACCATCCGGGAACTCGGAGAACGCCTCGACAGCCACCGCAAACGAGTCCAAGCCACTCACCCGGAAGTCACCATCACCGGGATGTACAACCTCCTCGAAAAACTCCGCCAAGGCGAACCCCTCGACGACAAAGACAAAGCCTTCAACCAAAAAGCCCTAGTCTCCACCCTCAAACAAATCCACGACGAACTCGATGCCGCCGTATTTGCCGCCTATGGTTGGGAACCAACCCTCACCGACGACCAAATCCTGGAAAACCTCGTCACCCTCAACGCCCAACGCGCCGAAGAAGAACGCAACGGACACATTCGCTGGCTGCGCCCCGACTACCAAGCCCCAGGCGAAACCTACATCCAACCATCCCTTGCAGGCATCACCACCGAAACCGAAACCGCCATTACTCCCACGGAACAACAACCTTTCCCCAAAACCCTGAAAGAGCAACTTTCCGCCATCCGCGACTTATTTCGCACCCAAAGCGGCGAATGGACAGCCGCCCAAGTTACCGCCCATTTCAAAGGCGCCAATCGCAAACAAAAAGTCATTCTCGACTGTTTAGAAAGTCTGGAAGATTTGGGGATTTTGCTCAGTCACGCGGAAAATGGCATGACATTCTGGCATCTAGCAGAAGTTGGAAATGCCACATAAGCTTGGCTTGGCAATTGTTAGCAAAAAGATTAAAATAAATTATAAAGTTACTCCCAAAAAGTTTCCATGCCTCCCGAAGAAATCCTCCTACAATACTGGCGCGAACTTGCCCCCGCCGATCGCGCAAAAGTCCTTCAGTTTACCCAAGCTCTAGCGCTCAAATCTTCACCTGAATTTACCCCCAAAACACAACTCGGTCAAACCCTGTGGAAACTTCGCCAACGGGCAATCGCCAACGGTATGAAACTCCTCAATGAAGTTGAGTTAGAGCAAGAAATTGCCGATCGTCGAGGTGGCTACGGTGTCTAGTAAACTAACTTATCTGGATTCAGGTGTTCTAATTAGTGCATTTCGGGGCGAGCCTTCCATCAGCATTAGTGCCGCTCAAATCTTAGACGATGACACCCGACAATTTGCCACCAGTGGGTTCGTTCAACTAGAAACTCTGCCCAAAGCACTTTATAACAGACAACTCGAAGAAGCAGAATTCTACGAAGCCTTCTTCAGTTCAGTAACGGTTTGGGCAACCGATTTAGAAAACATTTTGAAAAATGGCGATCGCATTGCTCGTACTTATTGATTAGCCGCAATGGATGCACTGCACATTGCGGCCGCACTCTCCGTTTATGCTGAAGAGTTTATTACAACTGAAAAACTAACGAAGCCCATGCACCGAGTCACAGAGCTGCTAGTCATCTCCATTGCGATCGAGTAATCCCTTACAATGACGGGATTTGCTGTAAATTAGTTACTTGAGGAGATCCCATTAGCGATCAAAAAATTCCCGTTTTAGGGAAAATAAGCCGAGGCATATTGAACAACGATCGTTATTTATCATAGCTTTTTGACACTCTCCGGGCTAAAGCCACAGAGATTCTTTGATCTACGAGTCAATTTGCTGAGACAGGATTTCTCCAGCCAAAGTAGAGATTGATTCTCCCAAAGCGTTACTTGCATCAAGTGCAAAGGTTCCGGTATGCCCTACCGTACCCAATCCTCGACTTAGGATGTTTTTGGCTGCATTGAAATCTCTCTCCAAGGTACACCCGCACTTGCAGACGTGCGTTCTTGTGGACAGCGTTTTCTTAACAACTTCTCCGCAGTTAGAGCATTCTTGGCTGGTATATTGCGGATTTACCGCAACCGTTACCCGCTCAAATACTTTTCCCAAATATTCAAGCCAGATGCGGAACTGATACCAAGATGCGTCGTTAATAGACTTAGCTAAGCAATGATTTTGTACCATATTCTTGATTCTCAAATCTTCGTAGGCTATCAAGTCGCTTGACTGAACTACGCACCGTGCAAGTTTTATTGCATGATCTTTGCGTTGTCTACTTATTTTGAAATGCTGCTTACCTAAAATCTGTCTAGCTTTGCCTCTATTTTTGGAACCTTTAGTTTTTCTGGATACGCGACGCTGACAACGCTTGAGAACTTTTTCACCTTTTCTCAGGAATCTAGGATTTTCCACCGTAACTCCGTTTGAATCGGTGTAATATTCTTTTAACCCAACGTCTAGTCCGATGGTATTGCCAGAGGGTTCCGTGTTTTCCTTTCTATCGACATCGATACAGAATTGGACGTATACACCGTCTGCACGTTTTACTAATCGAACCCGTTTAATTTGGTTGATTTGGTAGAAGTGCAGATCGCGTGTACCTTTTAGCTTGAGCTTGCCAATTCCTTTTTTGTCGCTAAAGTTAATCGATTTCCTGTCGTCGGCAAGTTTCCAGCCAGTCGATTTATACTCGACAGAACGACAGTCTTTTTGGAATTTTGGATACCCTTTTTTGCCTGGAGTTCCTTTTTTACAGTTGTCGTAGAATCGGGAGATAGCAGACCAAGCACGTTCGGCGCTAGCTTGCCTAGCTTGCGAATTGAGTTCATCAGCAAACGGAAACGATGCTGCCAATACCGCACAGTATTTGTTCAAATCGTACTTGTTCACTTTTTTGTTGTCGATCCAATAGCGTAAACAACTATTGCGAACAAACTGGGCAGTGCGAATTGCTTCGTCTACTGCCGTGAACTGGCTTGATTTTCCGTAAGCTTTGAACTCGAAGACTAGCATTGTTTTACCTCCCACCTTATGCTACATCATCTGGCACAAAGTAAGAGGTGGTACAACAAAAATTTACATAAAAGTCGTCCTAGAAGGACGGGGTTTTAAACCCAGTTTTTTGATAAACAAGAATCGTATTTTACCTCTTAACAACCGCCCACTGAGTCACCGGTGCAAGCGGTTTCCAACCCTGAAAAGAACCGATCGCCCCTACTCGCTGAATCCCAATTCTAATTAGTTCCCCACCATAACGATCGTGCCATTGCAAAACTTTAAACTCGCTCTCAACTGTCACCGCATTAACAACTAATCGGCCGCCTTCACCTAAAGCATTCCAGCAAGTTTCCAGCACAGCTTCTGCGGTGACACCGCCGCCGATGAAAATAGCATTCGGTTGAGGCAAATTTGTCAGGGCTTCCGGCGCTTCTCCCGGAACGATTTCGAGTTCGGGAACGCCGAAAGTCGAGGCATTTTCAGCGATGTATTGCAATCGAGTCGGATCGCGTTCGATCGCGATCGCCCTGCACCGAGGATGACTCCGCATCCATTCGATCCCGATCGATCCGCAGCCCGCACCCACATCCCAAAGCAACTCTCCGGGAATCGGTGCTAACGTTGATAGAGTAACGGCTCGAACCTCCCGCTTGGTAAGTTGTCCGTCGTGGCGATAAGCAGCATCCGGCAAACCGGAGGTACGAGGGAAAATCACAGTTTCGCGATCGGCTGCAACTGCGATTGCGATCGTGTTCAAATCCGCCAAATCCGATTCATTCCAGGCTGCTGCTACCCGCTCGATCCGCCGTTCCGATTCCGATCCCATCCGCTCGAACACGGTCATCAAACTGCTGCCAAACCCCCGCTGTGTTAACATTGCCGCCACAAGACCAGGGGTGTGCCTGTCCGCACTCAAAACCAGCAGGCGCGCGCCGGGGGACAAAGCAAGGGCGATCGATGCGATCGGGCGATTTGTCAAACTGAAAGTCTCAACTTGGGCCAGCGGCCAACCCAAACGGGCGCAAGCAAGACTAAAAGCCGATACAGCCGGAATCACAGTCATTTCCGAAATGGGAATTTGGCGCGACAGCGTGACGCCGATGCCGTGACACATCGGATCACCGCTTGCTAGCACGCACACAGACTGTCCCCGGCGACGGAGGATGTCGTCAACAGTTGCTTGCAAAGGCGATGCCCAAACCCATTTTTCGCGGGTGTCGTCGGTTGGTAGCATTGCTAGGTGACGGGCGCCACCAACAACGATTTGAGATCGAGAGAGGAGGGTAGAGGCGATCGGGCCGAGTCCCGAAAGTCCATCTTCGCCAATCCCCACCACCGAAAGCCATTTGTGCATTGCGCCCTTACTGCTAATTACTACTTATCGATTCTAAAGAATAATATCGGATTTCCATTCATAATTCTTTCTTCTACTTGGCTCATTCCGAGTCTTTCTGCGACTTTTTGCGACTCAATGTTTGGGCGATCGCAGCTTGCGACAACATACTCAAAGCCAAGTTCATTAAAACCATACTCCAATATTTTGGTTGCAGCTTCACTAGCGTAGCCTTTTTTAGTGGCTGTTGGCAGCAATGCGTAAACTAACTGGGGCTGTTCTTCTTCAAAAAAATACCACAAACCCACAAATCCAATGACTTCTTGCTCGGTGTTTGTCTCGATCGACCAAAGACCGAATTTCTTTTCTGAAAAAAGCTTTTGATTCTCGGCAAGCATTTCTTCTACTTGTTGCAGCGACCAGATTTCGCCGTCACACAGATATCTCCTGACATAGGAATCAGTGAAAATTCTGTGGAGCGTGTTGAGGTCGCTATCCAAAATCTGTTTCAAAACCAATCTCTGAGTTTTAAGTATCATGTCGGTTATTTTTTTAGGATAACTTACCTGGTAGTAGTGCATAGTAATGGTTAAGACCGTAGGGAGGCATTGTAATGATGGACAAAGTACCAAACCGCACCGATGTGATTGCTTAATTTTTTGGAGAACGACAAGGTTTTACGAACCAATCGCCCAACTCGCTGACGCAGGGTGTTGTTGAAGCGCTCTTGGGTAACTGGTTTTTCCGGTTTCTTTGCCAACGGCTCGATGCCGCTTTCTTGGTAGCACCTGCTCATAAGCTTCCCAAAAATCGGTGTAGCAGATAGCACACTGGCGATAAACTGCCGGTAATGATTGCCAAAGCCCTTTGGCTGCTTGACGAGAACGATCGCCGATGAATACCCCCACGATCTCACGGCTGTCTGCATCAATGGCTAACCAGATCCATTGTTTGTTATCTTTGGAACCAACGAATGACCACATCTCGTCTAACTGAATCGTCAGCCGGCCTGGTTTTTTTTAGTGATTTCCAGTCTCTTGGAGGTCTGATAAAATTTCTGGTTGACGTACATTTGTAACCAGCGCTCAGATACACCCGTTACTCGTGCAATGGCTGCCAGAGAACAGCGTTCGAGTAACAGTTTATCAATCAACTTACGAGTTGCTTCATCTATGGGCCCTCGAGTAGCATTTTCCACAAACTGCCGTCCACAAGCAAGACAGCGAAATCGGGGTTTACCGTAGTGGGTGTGTCCGTATTTGATGATTTGGGTTGATTGGCACTTAGGACAATTCATCGACTTGACTGAAATTTTTCAGGGTTCTGACCTCAAGTGTACCATTACTATGCACTACTACCACTTACCTATAATATTCGATGTTTTTGTGCATCTATTATATTACCCTTTGCTGACCGTAATGTTAGACTTAGCGATTCAACTTTACAATACCTATTGCATAAAATTTTGATATGTCAACCGCATATTTAATGCAGATGCAACACAAATTAACGCCGATATTTTTAATAAAAGTGAGTGAATAAATGCTATTTTATCTGCTATGAAATCACAAATTTATTTCGAGATACTTTAGCGCAGTATTCCCAGTGTGAAAAAATAATAGCATTTTATTTATCTCTGTGCCACTTTTCTCGGTGGCATACAAAGCTAGAGCGCTCGGCGCACTGGTTCATAAAGTTATAGATACAAAAAAAATCAATATTAAATATGAATAACAAACAGAAGGAATTTATCGGGTTCGGCTGCGTAACTGCGATCGTCCTGTTATTCGGATTCATAGGTATTACGGTATGGGAGTTGAGAGAATTTCTAGGTATATATAATCCCCCTTGCCTTAACTACAATTCTTGGGAAGTAGAGCCTTTAATTGTGGGTCAAACGACTAAGCTAAAAATCGGGAGTACCGACGCCGCTTCAGGGTGTATTCCAGGAGATTCTACGCAGTCCGAGAAACAGTGGGTGTGGTCGTCCGATTATGAAGAAGTCGTCAAAGTTTCCCCAGATGGAACTGTGACGGGTATTGCCCCGGGAAAGTTTGCCGTGTTTGCCAAAAAAGGTGGAGAAACACTCTCTATGTCCGGTATTGTTTACCCGCCTGATTGGACACTTCGGATTCTACCAGAAGTTGCAACCGTGCGCGTGGGCGATCGTATTACCTTTAAAATAATTCTCTCCGATTCAAAGGGGAGATTGCTTCCCCCAGTGACTTATTTCCGATTTTCGACTCCCTACTATCAGCAACCGATACCTGGTGCATCCAGCAAATCTCCCAATCCGGAGCCGTTGCTCGCTCAAACGCAATCAGCGGGCACATTTCAAGCGCTGCGACCTGGAACTGTTACTATTACTGGGGGAATGGGCGATCGCACTAGCGAAGCCAAATTAACTATTAAATAAAAAACAAAAATCCTTCCATTCCTAGGAATCTCCGGCAGCGAATCATTTGAACTGTTGCTGCTTATCCGCTGCTGATACAGCAGTTTCCGATGTTATGAGGTACAATTAAGAATTAAGGTGAAAAGCATCTAATAGTGAAAGCTAATGAAATCCTATTCCCTAGATCTCCGCTCAAAAATAGTGGCAGCGCACTTGACAGAAAAAATGTCAATAAGAAAAGTAGCCACCCGGTTTGGCGTTACTAAAAGTCTAGTTCAAAAACTGGTTAAGCAACAACAAGCCTCGGGAAGCTTACTTCCCAAACAGAGGGGGAAACCCCGATTCAGCCATTTGACTGATGCAGAAACAGAAGTCAGAGCATTAGTCGCCGGCCATCCCGATGCTACTTGAGACGAATTGTGTGAATTATGGGGACAGCAGACCGGAAAATGGGTGAGTCGGACAGCCCTGTGTCGATATTTACAAAAATTAGGACTCAATCGTAAAAAAAAACCTGGTACAGTAGCCAAGCCGGAACAGAAAGAGTGCAAAAATTAAGAGTTGAGTTTTGGGAGAAAATCAGAGAGTTCGAGGCTAAGAACCTAGTATTTTTAGACGAAACAGGGATTATGCTGGGTTTGGCCAGAAGTCATGCCCGTTCTCCGTTGGGGACAAGAGTAAGAGGAATCAAACCCTTTTATCGAGGAGCAAAAGTCACAGTCATTGGCGCAATTAGTCTGACGAAAGTCCTGGCAGTAATGACCCTGAATGACTCAATGGACAGTTCAGCCTTTACTGTATTTATTGAGAAGTTTTTATGCCCTCAATTGTGGCCCGGAGCGGTAGTAGTAATGGATAACTTACCCGCCCATAAACTCAGCTCAATCGAGTCAATGATTGAAAGCGTAGGTGCAAGGGTTATTTGTTTATCCCCTTACTCTCCAGATTTTAATCCGATTGAAATGTGGTGGTCGCAGCTTAAATCTTTTTTGCGAGTTTTTTCTCCCAAAACCCCAGAGATGATTGATAGGATCATAGCAGTTGCCTTAAATTTGATGAATCCTCACCATTTAAAACATTGGTTCACTCATTGCTGCTACTGTACCTCATAGCATCGGAAAGTGCTGTATATGCCTTAGCTTATGTGCAAGTATGCTTAGACCCTGCGAGCGTCCCGCACAGAAAAGTTTATATATCTCGCTTCGTACTCTCACAGCCAACACTCCTCTAAAACCCAAATTGGGATGCTCCCCATGCTACCGGACTAGATATCACAATAAAGTCTCTAAAAAAAAATTTCCCCAAACAAAAAGCGCCCCTATTTCTAGGAGCGCTTTTTGTTAATCTCAGACTAAAACTTAGCCGTTGATAGAAGGAGCAACCATTGCTACGGGAGTTGTAACACCTGCAGCCAAGTCGAGCGGGAAG